>NC_020299.1:0-300000 GCF_000340865.1 Candidatus Kinetoplastibacterium oncopeltii TCC290E | reverse complement strand
CAATGCTATAAATACCCATAATATGAAAAATATCCAATAATTAAAATTTATAAATAAAACCTATTAAAACCAAATAACATACATAATTAATATTATTTATAATAAAGATTAGTTAATATTTCTAACCCCTAATTCATATAAAATTTGATCTCTTATACCACAACTATATGCACCAATACTATCACTATTTACATTGTTATTATCTTCTAGATTTAATATTTTATTAATTTTATCTGACATATTATTATCTATCGATTGACAATTTATTAACACTATTACCCCAGATAAAGAATTAGCTATATTTTTTAATGCATTGTTGAAGCTTAATGGTTTTTCATTAACATTCATAATATTTACTATGGATATTGATTCATAAACATAAACTAATGTTTCTTTAGACTCTCTTACATCTCCGCCAACTAAAGCAACATGCAACGATTCATTGTGAAATAAATCCTTATAAAAAACCAATTTGAAAGTTCCTTCAATAGTTTCTATAATGCGCTGCCCTATTCTATTTATTAGAGACTCATTTTTAGTTCTATAATTTATTAAATCAGATATTGTGCCTATTTTTATATTATGCTTTTGAGAGAAATTTATTAAATCAGGCAATCTAGCCATTTTACCATCATCATTTAAAATTTCACATATTACTGATGATGGTATTAAGCCTGCTATTGATGTTAAGTCGCAACCAGCTTCAGTATGACCTGCTCTAACTAAAACTCCTCCTGATACAGCACGAACAGGAAATATATGGCCTGGTTGCACAATATCATTAGGAGTTGCATCAGGTGATACAGCAACTTTAATTGTACGAGCACGGTCTGAAGCAGAAATGCCAGTATCAATACCATAAGCAGCTTCTATAGATTGAGTAAAATTTGTGCCATATCTTGATCGATTTTTATCTGACATCATAGATAAACCTAACCTATCACAATATTCATGTGTTAGTGTAAGACATACTAATCCTCTACCATGGGTCACCATAAAATTAATAGCATCTGCAGAAATAAATTCTGATGCTATAAGTAAATCTCCTTCATTTTCTCTATCCTCTTCATCTACTAATATAATCATACGTTTTGATTGTAATTCATGAACAAGTTCTGAAGTGGAAGATATATGCAAACTCATCGCGTCTCTCTTTAAATTTAAATCTAGCTCATTACTAGATAATAAAATAATAAAATTACTTATATAAATGCTATTCACATAAAATAAATCAGAGTCATCTTAGCTATTAAAATTAATTCAATAATGCATCAACAAACTCAACAGCTTTAAATTCATATAAATCAGATATGCCTTCACCTAAACCAACCCAATACACAGGTATAATATTTGAATGATTTTCAAACATATCAGATATAGCAACCAATATACCACCTTTAGCTGTGCCATCCAATTTAGTAATAATTAATCCACTTACATTAACTATACTATTAAAAGATTCTAGCTGCAGCAAAACACTCTGTCCCATATTACCATCTACTACGAAAATAGATTCATGTGGAGCATCATTATCTATCTTAGAAATAACTTTCTTAATCTTACCTAATTGTGCCATTAAGTTTTGATTGGAAGTGAGTCGACCTGCTGTATCTATTATAATGATATCAATATTTTTTGATTTACCATAATGTATACTATCAAATACAACTGATGATGGATCAGGAGAATCTGTATGAAAAACTGGTATATCGTTTCTAATTCCCCAATTTTTTAGCTGTTCACAAGCTGCAGCACGAAATGTATCAGCAGCTACAAGTAATACAGATAAACCACTTTTCTTAAAATGATACGCTAGTTTTGCAATAGAGGTTGTTTTTCCAACACCATTAGAACCAGAAGTTAAAATTATAAATGGTTTTTTATTTATGTTAACACTTGACTCCAATGGCTTTAATTGGTCGATTAAAATAGCTCTAAGTAAATTTTTAATATGTATAGGATCTGAAGTTTTTTCTTTTTTAACTTTATCTTTTAATTTCGACAAAATCTTTTCCGTAGTTTTATAACCAACATCGGATGTTATTAATATATCTTCTAAATTTTCAAATAAATCTTCATTACTCTTGAAATTATAAAAAATTTTACTTAATTTCTTGCTGGTATTAGATAAGCTTTTTCTTAAGAAACCGAACCAGCTATTATCAATATTCGAATATTCTGATTCTAAAGATGATACATATTCAATATTATCTGTATAATTTAAATTATTATTTTTGATAGTACCGTGATGGCTTTTACTATCATCTTGTATTTTTTCTAAATTATTACAATCTATTAATTCTTTATCTTTAATATCAGATGATTTTTTTTTAAAAAACTTAAACATGATTAAAAACTCTATTCGTATAATATCTGGACAATATAGGAATACTAAAGTTACATTCCCAACTATGCAAGGATTAAGGCCCACTCCAAATAAAGTAAAAGGTACCTTATTTAACTGGATAAGTAATTATTGGAATAATAATTTTACAGACAAAAATGTTCTTGATTTATTTGCTGGAAGCGGATCATTAGGTTTTGAAGCTGCTTCCAGGGGTACTAATTTTGTACAAATGGTAGATAATAATAAAGAAGCTATAATATTCATAAAAAAGACAATTGAGAAAATAAAAAATAAAAATATATATATTTATTACGGTGATGCTATTGATTTTATATGTAAAAAAAATACAAAACAATTCGATTTAATTTTATTAGACCCACCATTTAATCAAAATATTTTAAATCAACTATGGACACTAATACCTAAAACTCTCAAAAAAAGTGGAATTATATATTCGGAATCAGAATTAGATATGATGACTCCGGAAAATTTTACTCTGTTAAAAAGTAATAAGAGCGGTATGGTTTATTCTAAATTAATGCTATATGATCATAAAATTTAATCGAAAATTTAGCGTTAATCTCTAATAACATCATCAACATGATCAAGTAGTTTGAGTTTATATTTATTTTTCAAAAATCTTAAAGATGCTAACCATTCCGATTTGCCAATAGAATCTAATAAGGAATCACATATCTGTTTATCCATTAAATTATCATTTTGTTTTTTCAAAACATTTTCTAAACGAACTAATAGAATACCTGAATCCACTGTAAACTTATCATAATAAGGCAATCTTTTTATTGGCATAGACATAACAAAATTTACTAACTCTTTCGGTAATCTAAAATCAGATTCTAATCTAGATATCTCTATTTTTTCAGAAAATTTATTATCAAATTTAATATTTTGAGAGATATTTTCCATGTCTTTATTAATATGATCAATAGCAAGAGCTCTAGCTTTATCTTCTAAGATCAAAGATTTTATTTTACTAGAAACATCTGCTAACGAAAAAATAGAAGGAGGGTTATATCTTAGTACTTTTACTATCAGGAAAACGGTTGGTGATACCTGAATTAATCCATAATAATTTTTATCAGATGAAATCTCGTTAGAGAAAATAACATTCAAAACTTGAGAATTATTTAAATAGTTATTTTTTACAGAATCATCATTTTTTTCATCAAAAGCTGTCCCGATCTTGTTTAAACCTTTTAAAGACAAAGTTTTTGTTCCTATCTCTAATGCGATAGATTCGATATCATAATCTTTGTTATATATTAATTCTCTTACACGATCAATTTTTTCAAGAAAACATTTACGTCTATAATCTTGTTGTATTTCAGTAATTATTTTATCTTTAGATTCTTTACATGTTAATAAATAAGGGAGTGACACTTCATTCAATCTAAATATATATAACCCATATGGAGTTTCTAACAATTCTGAATGCTGTCCTTTAGACAGTTCTAAAATAGCATCTTTAGCTTCCGGACCAAATGCCTCTAATACTTCTTCATAAGTACTTGATTTATTATTTGTATAGATATAATTTAAATTAGAATCTTCTTTAGAAGAAAGTATATATCTTGGATTTTTATCTAATTTTTCTAAAATAATATTAGCATCATTAAATAAATCTAACTTTTCTTTATTTGATTTAACATCGTCGAAAGAGAAGAAAATACTCTCAAAAGATACTTTTTTAGGTACAGTAAACCTATCAAGATTTTTTTTATAAAAAGACTCAATCTCATCATCTTCAATATCTAAGGTTTCATTGCAGTTACTTTCATCGATTACTATATAATTTATATCAACATTTTCTGGTTTTTTAAAAAAATCTTTATGTTTTAAATACCATGAATTAATCTCTTCTGAATTAATATCAATATGATGTTTATAGCTATCAAAGTTATACATTTTGGTACGTATAATCCTTTTCTGAGCTAAATTTTCTATATAGTTGCTTAAAACAATTTTTGAAGTTATTCCTGAAGACACTATAGAATCAGTTATTTGTTTAGCAGAAAGAAATTTCCTCTGGTTATATTCGAATTCAACAGGAGTCATGCCGTAGTTTGATAATACTTTTACATAACTATCATTTGAAAAGTTATCTTTACCATTACCCCAATCTAAAGAAGATATATAATTTCTAAGCCTTTCGTCAGTAACGGATATATTCATATCTGATGATACTAAGCTTAATAATTTAGTATTGATCAATTCTTCTAGAAAATGCTCTCTCATCTCTGGAGTATCAATCATACTTATATCTGTACAGTCTCTTACATTTGAGCGCAATTGATCTAGGAATCCAGAATATGCAATATTGAATTCCCCAAGTGTAATATAGCTATTACCAAACTTAGCAATTTTAGGGTCATCTTGCTGAGTTTGGTAATTGAATACTCCGGAAAAAAATATAGCAGGAGTTATCAATAAAAACACAGTTAAAATTATGAAACGACTTTTATTACGAATAAACTCAAACATAAAATAAAATTTTGATATATCAGAATATTAAATTGACTCTATTATTTTTATAGAATCGTTCTAGGAATAAAATAAAATCACAAAAAACAAATAAACAACAAGATATGTTCTACTTATCAAACACAGTTATAGATTCTACATGACTAGTATGAGGAAACATATTAATAATACCAGAACATATGATTCTATAGCCACCATCAATCACTAACACAGAAGAATCTCTAGCAAGAGTATGGGGATTACATGATACATAGACTATCCTACGAGGTTTTTTATTACTATCTAAATTAGCTATTGACTTTATTAATAAATTTGCTCCACTCCTAGGAGGATCTATTAGTATAATATCAAAATGATCTAATCCATTAAAAAAATTGTCATTACATAAAAACAAATTCATCTTTATGAAATTGACAATACCATGTAGTTTGTAATATGAAGCAATTTTATTAGCTCTATAGATTAAATTATCATCTATATCTACACCTGTAACTTTGTTAGCTATTTTAGCTATTGGGAGAGTAAAATTACCTAATCCGCAAAACATATCAAGAACAGTATCATTCGGTCCTATCTCCATTAAGCTTATAACTTTCGATACTAATATGCTATTAACATTGTGGTTAATTTGAGTAAAATTTTTAGGCCCAAAAGGTATTGATATTCCGAATTCTGGTAAAGAATAGCAAGTATCTTTACCAGCAATACAGTCAACTCTGTATATACTATCTTTATATGAGTGTAGCCAAACATCAACAGAGTTAATTACACTGAAATCTACTATTTTGATTATATCACACTTAGATAGACTGCATGAATTATATATAAGTAATGATAAACTGCTATCACCATTAGCAATTTCTACTTGAGAGATACAG
Source organism: Candidatus Kinetoplastibacterium oncopeltii TCC290E (assembly GCF_000340865.1). NCBI lineage: Bacteria > Pseudomonadati > Pseudomonadota > Betaproteobacteria > Candidatus Kinetoplastidibacterium > Candidatus Kinetoplastidibacterium stringomonadis. The sequence continues at coordinate 294,273 of NC_020299.1, read as the reverse complement.
TTTCTTATACTTAAACTAAGAATCATTTCTCGTATAGCAGTCAGTATTATATTAATTTTCTCGGAAAGTACTGGACAATATAAAATATCAATAATTCTATTACTTTTTTTCTCATAAAAACCTAAAAGCAGTTTCTCTGTATTTTGTGAAAATCTTACAAACAAACGAGCTCTATTTCTATAATTCCAAGTTTCACCGTATATAGGGGAAAATAAAAAATTTGGTTTAACCTTCCCTATATGGCAAAAACTATCTTCTAAAACACGTTGCTTTATTGCTACCTGTGCTTTAGCATCTAAATGCTGGATAGAACAACCACCACAAATGTTAAAATATTTACAATGAGGGACTACCCTATACGGTGAACTTACTATTATATTTGTTAGAACAGCAATACTATAAGATGACTTAACTTTAATAGTCCTGAATTGCACTAACTCTCCTGGCAAAGCACCATCTATAAAAACAACTTTACCGTTGTCATCATGTGATATTCCTGTACCTTTAGCATCAATAGATTCAATAAGTAACATTTCTTTCAAATTATATTCCAATGATATGATTTATAGTTATTTTCATAATATTTCGTTTAATATATAAATTTTTATTTGTTTCAATAATTAAAAAATTATTTATAATAATCTCACGTATGATGTTTTCTTTTTTGTTAAATTAATTTAGTTGTGACACGAGTCCTTATTTCGTTACCATTTAAATAAACAATATCAACAATATTAGTTTCATAATAACAAAGTATTTCAGAAATTTTATTGCCAAAACAATAATCCCGAACATTGCTAAAATCTATGTTTATTTTTCTCGAAAAAATTATATGATTATCTAATTCATTATTTATGATGCTAGATTTTCGATTCTACTTAGACAAAATATACATCAAATATAAATGTATACTATACTGACTACTAATATAGCTATTGATATATTGCGATCATTATACCAATATCTGAGAGTAGAAATGTAGTTCACTATAATAAGATAATGTATTAAGGAAAAATCAACGCTTGTAATATTTAAACTCAATAATCTTTATGAATATCTGTCAATAATATGTCTAATTATTTAGGTAGATAAATCAAAGGATCAACAGGCAAACCATTTTTCCTAATCTCGAAGTGTAGTTTTGGAAAATCAGAATCACTATCTCCCATTTCAGCTATCTTATAACCTTTTATAACTTCTTGACCATTATAAACAAAAAGTCTGCTATTGTGAGCATATGCTGTTATAAATCCTCCATCATGACTCAAAATTATTAGTTTCCCTAACCCTCTAACACCATCACCGCTATACACAACCTTACCACTAGCAGCAGCTAAAATAGGTTCTCCTATATTACTAAATATATCTATACCCCTATTTTTTGAATCAAAATATTCTTTTATTAGTCCACTACAAGGCCATTCCCAAAACATTGCACGCTCATATGTACTACTTTGAGAGATATCATCATCGATTATGTTTTTAACAATTGACTCCTTACAGGAGTAATCTCTTAAAGGTATATATAACAAACTACCAGTATTTATTTTGCAAGAATTATCTATATTATTAATTTTTTTTAGAGACTCAATATCCACATCGTAAAATTTTGCTATTTTATATAGATTATCCCCTTGCTTAACTATATAAGCATTTATAGATTGTTTATCGCAAATAAAAACTTCAAATATAGGAGCACATTTAAATTTAACTGCTTCTCTACTACATCCAGGAATTAGTAAAATTAACCATAACATACTAAGAAATATGCACTTTGTTGATATGTTTGTAATACGTAATATATAAATCATTAGCTATCTAATATGAATATGAATAACTTAATTACTATAATAATTTCAAACATCCACAACCCATTTATTGATTTTATCTAAATTGCTCATTATGGTTAAATCAATTTCTAATGGAGTAATAGAGACAAAATTATTAGATATGGCATTAAAATCAGTTCCATCAGATTTGTCAGAAATTTCACCAACTGGTCCTATCCAATAAACTATTTCATTACGAGGGGTTTTATGCTGTGTAGATAATTGTGATGGATATCTCCTTCCTATTCTTGTAGCTTTTATACCATTAATGTGATCTATGCCGGCATTAGGTATATTTATATTCCATAAGAATGACTCTTGAAAAGGATTTTTAATCAAATTTAATACTATATTACGCAAAATCATTGTAGCTGGTTCTAAATTTCCCCATCCTTTTTCAACTAAAGACACTGCAATTGAAGGAATGCCAAACATGTAAGCTTCTCTTGCAGCTCCAACAGTACCTGAATACAAGACATCACTTCCAAGATTTGCTCCGTTATTAATACCAGAAATAACGAGATCAGGTAAACTATCCAGCAACCCTGTCATAGCTAAATGTACACAATCAGTTGGAGTACCATTTACAATCATATAATTATTCGAATCAAAATTAACACTTAATGGTCTGCTAAGAGTTATAGAATTTGAAGATCCACTACAATTCGATTCAGGGACAACTACTGTTATATCTGCTATATTAGCTAGTACATCAACCATAGCCCTAAGGCCAGTTGAAGAGTAGCCGTCGTCATTCGACACTAAAATGTGCATTAAAATTTTATCCTAAAAATAGTATACTATACATGTTGATATTATATATTTACTTATCTTGTATACTTAAACCAGGATTATAGATCAAAAAAATTATTATGACAGATAACAGTTACATAAATATTCATTTTCTTATAGTATCTATTTCTTCTTATATTATTGGATCAATACCATTTGCGATTTTAATAAGCAAATTTCTAAAATTAGAAGACCCTAGGAATTTTGGATCAAGGAATCCTGGAACCACTAATGTACTAAGGACAGGAAATAAAATAGCAGCCATGTTAACACTTTTAGGAGATATGGCAAAGGGATTCATAGCTATAAAGATAACAGGCATAATATATGGAGAAATTTATCCAAAATTAGTGAATGTTTCTTCTATATTTGTAGTGTTAGGACACATGTATTCAATATTTTCTAATTTCAAAGGAGGGAAAGGAATAGCAACATTTTTTGGTATATTAATTGCAACAAACCCTTTGCTATCATTATTTTCGGCAATATCTTGGACATTAACAGCTTATATTTGGAAATATTCTTCCTTAGCTTCTATAACAACTATTGTCATATATACAATCCATAATTTTTTAGTTTACAAGATATGTGGTTATGATTGGAAAATGTTAGCATATACTTTAGTATTAAGCATAATGTTAATCTTAAAACATAAAGAAAACATAAAGAGACTAATAAACGGCACAGAAAGCCGTATGATTATTTAATCTTTCATTTACTTATATCTTCAATACTCCACCTTGATCTCACTTGTTGATAATCATAAATATTTGTAAAATCAACTAGACCAAGTTTTATTTTATATGCAGCTGTGAATGCTATCATAGCTGCATTATCAGTGCATAATTCTATACTTGGTAAATAAACATTACCACCAATGCTATTTAATGCACAAGTCAATTTACTTCTCAAAGATTTATTAGCGCTGACTCCACCAGCAATAGCAACATTAATTATCCCAGTCTTTTTAACAGCAAGAATTACTTTATGAACAAGTATATCAGTTATGGCATCTTGCACAGATGCTGCTATATTTGCTTTTGTTGAATAATCAAAACTATCATTTGATTTCAATTTTTTTATTTTTAACATAACAGATGTTTTTAATCCGCTAAAGCTGAAATTGAAATCATTGGTTTTTAGCATCGGTCTTGGAAAATCAAAATAACTACTATCACCATTATCTGCCAATTTCGATAATTCCAAACCATTACAAGGACTTAGTCCTATTAATTTAGCAATTTTATCGAAAGCCTCACCAGCTGCATCATCCAATGTATCGCCTAGAACAAAATAATTACAAAAGCTCTTAACTAGAATAATCATTGTATTGCCACCAGATACTAATAGGCAGATAAAAGGAAATTCTAAATTTTTATTTGTAATTAAAGGAGATAGCAAATGCCCTTCTAGATGATTTATTGGTATGGATGGTATATTTAGAGACCAAGCAACAGATTTAGCAAAACTAGATCCTACTATTAAAGATCCTAACAAGCCAGGTCCAGCTGTATAAGCTACAGCATTAATATCTTGAAAATCTAAATCTACAGCAAGCATAGCTTCTTTAGTTAATCTAACTATATGACTCAAATGATCTCTAGATGCTAACTCTGGTACTACACCACCATAGTCAATATGTGTATCTTTTTGAGTGTGAATAACATTAGAAATCAATCCCAAACTTGTAGAAAAAACTGCAACACAAGTATCATCACAAGAACTTTCAAAACCAAGAATTATCATTTCATCATCTTATAATGTAAAACTTTGTCTAGTAACATATAAATCTAAGACAATAGTACTCTAAAGGTGTTTTATCCCAAATATATTATACTATATAAAACTATTGCAATAAGTAAATAGCAGGGTCATATTAATGATATTATATAAAATGAGATATAAGCAATTTTATAAAAAAGGATACATAAATGAGCGTAATAGAATTAAACAAAAAAATATTTAATGAAACTATAGATAATAACGATACAGTAGTTATAGATTTCTGGGCTCCTTGGTGTGGTCCGTGCAAGAGTTTTGCCCCTATCTTTGAAAATGCAGCCCAAAATAACACTTCAGCTTTATTTGCTAAAGTGAATGTAGATGATGAAAAAGATCTAGCTTCCGAACTAAAGATAAGTGCAATACCAACTATCATTATTTTCCATAAAAGAAAACAAATATACTCAAAACCTGGATCTATTAGTATTAATAAAATTAATGAGCTTATTCAAAATGCAAAAGATGAAAAATAATAAGTTATTCTTTCGTCTTTTAATAAAGAAATAGCAATTTATGTTTAGATTTGTTATAACATTAATATCTAAAGGCAATGTAACATTGCCTTGCCTTTAGATAGCTTGTTGATTGTGTTATTTATATAATCTAATTTATCTTTTTGAATTTTTATAATGAATTCACAATTATTGTTATTAAAATTATTGGAAACAATAACTACACTATTATCTATATTATAGATAATATGCATATCTTTAACTTCTAATATACATTTTATTAATAATGTATCCTTTATTTCGATGAAATTGCAATTAGATAAACAGTCTACAACAGAATCTCTATAAGCTCTCATGAGGCCACCTTTCCCAAGTTTTATACCTCCAAACCATCTGGTTACTAATACAGCAATCATATTTAGTTTTAGATCATCTATTGCTTGTAGTATTGGTCTACCTGCAGTACCACGAGGTTCTTTATCATCAAAGTAACGATATAAATCGTTTACACGATAAGCCCAGCAATTATGGTTTGCAATACTATCATGTTTAGAGCAAAAAAAATTATTAGCCTCAGAAACACTATCGATTGGAACTGCTTGAACTAAAAAACGACTTTTTTTTATTAAATTTATAAATTTGTAGCTAGTATTAATAGTTCTCATAATTATCAATTTTAATAGAATTAATGATTACTTATGATTGATTTTCTTTTTTCTGCGTAAATCATAAAAAAAATTTTTCATTATTTGACTACAATCAATCAATAAGCTGCCATCAAAAACAGTCGTATGATGATTGATTTTTTTGATAGTGGTTATATCTAAAACTCCACCACAAGAACCAGTTTTAAAATCCTTAGCTCCATAAATAACTTTAGATAACCTAGAATTGAAAATAGCACCCATACACATTACACATGGTTCTAAGGTTACATACATACTCATACCATTTAATCTATAGTTACTAAGCTTATTAGCTAATATTCTTATTGCAATAATCTCAGCATGTGCTGTTGGATCTTTATCTGTTATTGTTCGATTATAACCAAAAGAAACTGGTACATTATAATTATTAACTATAACAGCCCCAACAGGAACCTCTCCTTTACAGTAAGCCATTTCTGCTTGCGCTAATGCTAGCGAAAGCATTGATTTATCAAAATCATTTAACAAAATTGAAACCTATTGAATCTGTATTATTCAATATATTCTGACCAGCAATTAGGAGTTTCATATAAGAGAACCTTTTTTAAATTCAAGTTATTTTTATAATGCTTATTATAAACAGGTTTTAATATTTTATAGGCAATAATTGCCAAATTCTCAACAGTAGGAACCTTATCCAAAATTACAGTCTTATTGTTAGGCAAATATTTCAATAGATTTAGAATATCATAATCATCATTAGATACCAAAAATGCATGATCCTAAATATTTATGATGTTTTCTAAAGCTAAAAGCTTAACATCATTAAAATCCATCAACATACCGTAGTCACTACTTGAAGATGATTTAGAAACTTCTCCTTCTAGTGTCACTATCAAAGAATATCTATGACCGTGAATATTACTACATTGACCATTATGATTCGGTATCCTGTGACCAGCATCAAATTCTAATTTTCTTGAGATTGAAATCATGGTATTCCTATATATTTATGTGTCTGAAGACTTAGTCTCCACTTTGGATTTTTTTTACAATAATCAACTGCTAAATTAATATTTGATGCTAGATCATCGCTATACATTGGCTGCAAGTAGAAATTCTGAAAATCCATATTAACAAAATTATTTGGACAGATTCCATCTTGAGGAAAAACTAACTTTAATTCATTACCTTTTCTTAAAATCATACGGTTTAGATCTTTTGGACTAACACAAATCCAATCTATACCTTTAGGAGGCATAATACTTCCATTTGTCTCTATACCGACCTCAAATCCATTGTTATGCAACTCACTTAATAGATCACTATCAGTTTGTAGCAATGGCTCTCCTCCAGTTAATACTACATAACGACCAAAATTATCTCCCCCCCATATTCTGGATATTTCTCTAGCAAGTGAACTAGCAGATTTAAATTTACCACCATTAAATCCATTTATACCAAGGAAATCAGTATCGCAAAACTTACATACCGAATGAATACGATCTAAATCATTGCCATTCCAAAAATTACAACCTGTAAATCTACAAAATACAGCAGCTCTTCCTGTATGAAATCCCTCGCCTTGTAACGTTTTGAAAATCTCTTTCACAGAATACGTCATTAAATACTCTCTAGAACGAACACGTTAATGAAATTTATTAAAAATAATGCATAATAATTATATAAACAATTGGCATATTTTTATTTATTCTTCAAAATATATCAATAAATTACTAAAATAAACTATTTTTTCAAAATTAAGTTCTTAAATCCGAACTTAATGATAAGTAAATCATAGGATAAAGATCCAACTTATTTATACAGTAAATAAAATTATAAACTTAAAATTTACATAAAAATATTACATAGTAATATAAATACTCTTATCTATTAAAAAATTAATAACTTATATAATATGTTATTAATTAATAAATACTTAGAATAAAGAGAGTTTAATAAATGAATATAGAAAATAAAAATCAAATCATTACAAGTCTTAAAGACTACGCACAAAGAGAATTAGATCTTCGGAGGTATCTTGAGTATAATAAAAAACAAGAAAGATTACACATTATAAATTCCGAGCTAGAAGACCCGAATTTATGGGACAATATAGGTTATGCTCAAGATCTAAATAAAGAGAAAAAACATATAGAAAAAATTATCAATACTTTAGAGCTACTACATAACGAAATCAATGATTCCATTGAATTATTTTATATGTCTGAAATAGACAATGATTTTAAAACAATAAAATCTATAGAGAATAATTTGGATCTATTTAATAATAAAATAAAAGAAATGGAATTCTGCAGAATGTTTGTTAATGAAACTGACAAACTAAATTGTTTCTTGGATATACAATCAGGAGCAGGTGGAACAGAAGCACAGGATTGGGCATCAATGCTACTAAGGCAGTATATTAGATATTCTGAAACAAAAGGTTTTAGCTTTGAGCTCATATCAGAGTCAGCAGGAGAGATTGCCGGAATTAAATCAGCTACAATTAGAATTATAGGTGAATATGCTTTTGGTTATTTAAGAACTGAGACAGGTGTGCATCGTTTAGTTAGAAAGAGCCCATTTAATTCTTCCGGAGGAAGACATACTTCATTTGCAAGTATATTTGTATATCCAGAAATAGATGATTCTTTTGATATTATAATTAATCCGGCTGATTTAAGAATTGATACCTATAGAGCTAGTGGAGCTGGAGGACAACATATCAATAAAACTGATTCAGCTGTACGTATTACTCATAACACAACCGGTATAGTTGTCCAATGTCAAAACGATAGATCACAACATAGAAATAAAGCAGAAGCTATGAAAATGCTAAAATCGAAACTATTTGATTTAGAGATGAGGAATCGATTAGTAGAGCAAAAAAAATTAGAAGACTCAAAAACAGATGTCGGATGGGGTAATCAAATACGTTCATATGTATTAGATAAAAGCAGAATAAAAGACTTGAGGACAAATATAGAAGTATCTAATGTACAAAAGATACTTGATGGTGATTTAGATATATTCATTCACGAAAGTCTAAAGATGGGTATTTAATAAAATTTAAAAATTTATAATAAACTATTTAAGAAAAATTATGACTAATAAGACTGATACTGTAAATTCTGATCATGAAGAAAATAGACTTGTCCTAGAGAGACGCTTAAAACTTAATAAATACAGAGAAACAGGTTTTACATATCCCAATAATATTGTTCCAACTGAAAGCAATATAGATATTATTAATAACTATAAAGATCTTGATTCGGATGTTATTAACTTGAAGGATGTACAAGTTAAAATTTCTGGACGAATGATGTTAAAAAGAATTATGGGCAAGGCAAGCTTTTCAACAATTCAAGATAGTACAGGTCGTATACAAATATATATATCTAAAAAAAATGTTGATGAAAAAATTTATAATGATTTCAAACAGTTTGATTTAGGTGATATTCTTTCAATAGAAGGAAGAGTCTTTAAAACAAACAAAGGAGAATTATCAATAAATGTTAAATCAATATCATTGATTTCTAAAGCTATAAGACCTTTACCTGAAAAATTTCATGGCATATCAGATCCAAATATAAAATATAGACAAAGATATATAGATCTGATAGTAACTGAAGAAACAAAAAAAACATTTGAATTGCGTAGCAAGATAATAACTAATATTAGACAACACATGTCTAAAGAAGGTTTTATGGAGGTTGAAACACCAATGCTACATACAATTCCAGGTGGAGCCGCTGCTAAGCCATTTACTACACACCATAACTCGCTCAATATGGATATGTATTTACGTATAGCCCCTGAATTGTATTTGAAAAGACTTATAGTAGGTGGTTTTGATAAAGTATTTGAATTAAATCGTAATTTTAGAAATGAAGGAATAAGCCCAAGACATAATCCTGAATTCACAATGATGGAGTTCTATGCTACATATACAGATTATAATTGGATGATGAATTTCACTGAAAGATTAATATGTGAAATATCAATAGCTATAAACAATAAAAATTATTTGGATTATCAAGGCAAAACTATAAATTTATCAAAACCATTCGAACGCTTAAACATACGTAGTGCAATTTGCAAATATAACAAGAAATATAATATAGAACAACTTAATGATTATGCTTTTTTACAAGAAGAACTAAATTTAATTGATAAAATGATACCAAAGGATTTTTTAAAATCTTCCAAATTAGGAGAATTACAATTATGTCTTTTTGAAAAAACAACAGAAGAAAAAATTTGGGATCCAACTTATATAATAGACTATCCGATTGAGACATCACCATTAGCAAGACAGTCAGATATTGATAAAAAGATAACGGAAAGATTTGAATTATTTATAGCGGGAAAGGAAATAGCAAATGGATTTTCTGAATTAAATGATCCAGAGGAACAAGCAAGAAGGCTACTAGAACAAGTTGAAAATAAAAATGAAAATTCAGAAGAAAATCATCAAATGTTTTTTGATTCTGATTATATTACAGCCTTGGAATATGGCATGCCACCAACTGGTGGATGCGGCATAGGAATAGATAGATTAGTAATGCTAATAACAAACAAATCAAATATAAAAGACGTAATACTATTTCCTCATCTAAGAGAAAAATAATAAAAATTATTAAGAACACATATCTAAGAACTTAGATATGTGTTAAATAACTTTTTATATATTTTCTTTCGCATGATTTATTGTATATTTAGGTATTTCAATAGATAAATCAGATTTAGAAACCTTGCATTGACATGATAAACGAGAATTTGAAGATAAACCCCAGGCTTTATCTAGCATGTCATCTTCTAAATCAGATGATTTTTCTAATGATAAAAATCCTTCCTTTATTATAACATGACATGTTGTACAAGCTCCTACCATACCGCAAGCGTGTTCTATATTAATATTGTTATCTAATAAAATCTTACAGATAGAAACCCCTTCAGGGGCATTATTTATAGTAATACCTTCTGGACATATATCTTTGTTAGGCAGTATAGTTATCTTTGACATATATTTTTATTCAATATTTTTATACAATAAAGCCTCTTTGAGAGACTTATTAATTTTCAATTTTAGAAAATTCTCATTTAAAGCTGAAAAATAATTTATTTCATCCTTAATAATCTCAGAATTATCATTGTATATTTTCAATATATTATTTGCATTAATAATTCTATTTTGTAGATTAAATAATTCGTGTTCGTTAATAAGATCAGAATCCTTACTAAGTATTGTGTTTATAGATTCTAATAAATCTCTTAGTTTTGACTTTAATTTGAAAGATAATGAAAAATTTTCTTTATTTTCTGAAGAGGAATTCTCTGATAAAAGCAGGCTTCTTATTTCATCATGTGACATTTTACTTAAATTATTAACTTTTATGCTTGATATCAAACCAGAACTCTCTTCTTTAGCTGATACTAATAACAACCCATCAGCATCTATTTGAAAAGTCACGTTAATACGGGCCTGACCAGCTGGCATAGATGTAATATTATTTAATTCAAAATATGCTAAAGAACGACATTGTGATACTAAATTACTTTCACCTTGAAGAACATGTATCTTCATAGAAGATTGTCCATTTTTCATGGTAGTAAAATCCTGAGAGTGAGCAATAGGAATTTTACTATTCCGAGGAATAATGTGCTCTACTAATCCACCTGCAACTTCTATGCCTAGCGACAAAGGCGTAACATCTAAAAGTTGCCATTCTTTACTCAAGGATCCTCTATTCAATAATATATCACCATAAAGAGCTGCACCAATAGCAACAACTTTATCTGGATCAAGATTAAATAATGGCTCTTTTTTAAAGTATTTAGTTACAAAATTACGTATTATAGGCATTCTAGTAGATCCACCTACCATTATAACCCCTGAAATATCTTTAGTACTTAATTTAGCATCCAATAATGAGTTTTTTATACATGTAGATATTCTCATAAGTAAATGATTTACTAGGTTATGGAAAATATCATTGCTTATTTCTATAGTATTTCCGATTTCTGATGGCAAATAGAACATTGATGATTCATTACATGATAAATGTTCTCTAGTTTCTCTTGCTATTCTCATCAAACTCTTTTTTTTCTCAAAAGTTACTTCATTATCAGGCAATAAGCTTAAAACATGATTAACAATTGCCAAATCAAAGTCATCTCCTCCTAACGCATTATCCCCTGAGGTAGCTATAACATCAAAAACACCATCAGTTAATTTTAGAATAGAAATATCAAAAGTACCTCCACCTAAATCAAACACTGCATAGGTGCCTTCTTTATTATTATCAACGCCATAAGCAATAGCAGCAGCCGTAGGCTCATTTATCAAGCGTAATACATTTAGGCCTGCTAGTCTTGCTGCTTCCCTAGTATCTTGTCTCTGAGTTTCGTTAAAATAAGCAGGAACAGTAATAACAACATCTTTAACATCCTTTCCTATTTTATCTACTGCTAGCTTATGCAAGTGACTTAATATTTTGGATGATATCTCTAAAGGAGTAAAATCACCGTATGAAGTGTGTATTTTTAAAACACCATCTTTATCTAATATTTTATAAGTTGAATGCAAATATTTTGAGTCATCAAAAGATCTTCCCATAAACTTTTTAAAAGAAGATATTACTTCATTTATACTTGGTTCCAAAGCATTATGACCAACTAAAATTTCACCATTATCTAGAAAACCAATAACTGATGGAAATAATGATCTATTGAGATTGTCACATATAACCTCCGGAATATCATTATCGTTTACAAAAGCAACTAAAGAGTTTGTGGTTCCTAAGTCAATTCCAAGAATCATTTTCTTAGATCTTTCATTAGGCTCAGATATTTGTAATAGTTCCATCTATATAGACTTTATTTTTGTTAAATTAATATGAAAATCTTCTAGTCAATAAAGACAAGAATTTTTTCTTTTATGTTATTACAAATTTTATCAATAAACATCAATTCATTAATTAATATAGATGCATTGATATAATCAAAATTTACATCTAACAAGTTAGACAATATTAAAAATCTTTCATCTCTTTCTGTATAAAGCACCTTTTCTAATTTTTTTAAGCCGTCAAGATCTTTACTTTTATATAAATCATCAACAGATTCTCTCCATAACAACTGTTGCTCAAGAAAAACAATACTATTATCAGATGTTTTTTTACAGCTAATGCCATTAATTTTGCATATATGGATAGCACGTGATATAGGATCCTTTAACACCTTATAAGCTTCATTTACAAATGATGCCATCTCTATAGAAGATTTACGATCTATATCATCAGAATTTATATATCTATCTGGATGAACAATACAAGATAAATGCCTCCAAGATTTTTCTAACTTATTTTGATCTATAGAAAATGAGACTGGCAATCCAAATGTACTAAAATAATTTAATTGATGCATATAAAATTAATTTTTATACCATAAAAGACTTACCACAACCACATTTAGATTTTTCATTAGGATTCATATATTTGAATCCTTCTTTAAATCCATCTCTAACATAATCCAGTATAGTTCCATCCAGATATATCAAACTATCTGGATCAACAAAAATCTTTATGCCAAAATTTTCGAAAATTATATCATTTTGATTAGAATCATCAACGTACTCTATTTTATAAGAAAGACCAGAGCATCCGTTTATTTGAACTTTCATTCGCAAACCGATGCCCTTACCTCGTTTTTTTAAAAAACGATCTATATGTGAAGCAGCATTTTCAGTTAACTCTATAGACATTTCGTGTCTCTTAAATATTAATCTATCTTATTTTTTAACTTGTAATCATTTATAGCTGATCTTATAGCGTCTTCTGCTAATATAGAACAGTGTATTTTTACAGGTGGTAACGCCAACTCTTCTGCTATCTGCATATTACTAATCTCTTCAGCTTGCGTAAGAGATTTCCCTTTTATCCATTCTGTCACTAATGAACTAGAAGCTATAGCAGACCCGCAGCCATATGTTTTAAAACAAGCGTCTTCGATAATACCATTACCATTAACCTTAATCTGTAATTTCATAACGTCGCCACAAGCAGGTGCTCCGACCATTCCAGTACCAACAGAATCATCATCTTTACTGAAAGATCCTACATTGCGAGGATTCTCATAATGATCCAAAACTTTTTTGCTGTAAGCCATAAATAACATCCTTTTAAAAACTAAACATCAGTGAGATGACCAATCTACCGACCCTAAATCCATGCCGTTTTTAACCATTTCCCATAAAGGAGACATTTCTCTCAATTTACTAACATGTAAATTCAATTCTTGTATGGCGAAATTAATATCATCATCGCAAGAGAATCTACCTAAAGTGAAGCGAATAGAGCTATGAGCTAACTCATCACTTCTTCCTAAAGCACGTAGCACATATGATGGCTCTAGACTGGCTGATGTGCATGCAGAACCACTAGAAACAGCTAGATTTTTCAATGCCATAATTAAAGACTCACCCTCTACATAATTGAAGCTTACATTCAAATTATGTGGAACACCATGTTCAATACTGCCATTTAAATAAACATCATCAATATTAGAAATGCCTGCCCACAGCTTATCTCTCAATAAAGCTATACGTGTATTATCTATATTCATATCCATCTTAGCAATGCGAAATGCCTCTCCCATCCCAACAATCTGATGTGTTGCTAATGTTCCAGATCTAAGACCACGTTCATGACCTCCGCCATGAATTTGTGCTTCAATACGAACTCTAGGCTTGCGACAAATATACAGTGCACCAATACCTTTAGGGCCGTATACCTTATGAGCAGAAAAAGACATCAAGTCCACAGGCATTTGTTGTAGATCTATTTCTAATTTACCAGATGCTTGAGCTGCATCTACATGGAAAATAATTCCTTTATCTCTACATATTTCTCCTATCGATTTTATATCTTGAATAACACCAATCTCATTATTAACTAACATTGTTGAGACTAATATCGTATCTTTTCTAATAGAGTCCTTGAAATAATCAAGATCCAAAAGTCCATTATTCATAACATCAAGATAACTTACATCAAAACCATGTTTCTCGAGATTACGACAAGTATCTAATACTGCTTTATGTTCTGTTTTGATAGTAATTATATGTTTACCCCTTTCAGAGTAAAAATTAGCAGCACCTTTTATAGCTAAGTTATTGGATTCAGTTGCCCCAGAAGTCCAAATAATTTCTCTAGGATCTGCATTGACTAAAGCCGAGATATCTGTTCTAGCACTTTCTATTGCATTCTCAGCTTTCCAACCGAAACTATGACTTCTAGAAGCAGGATTTCCAGGATTATCATACAACCATGGTATCATTTTCTCTATAACTCTTGGATCAACAGGTGTCGTAGCAGAATAATCCATATAGATAGGAAATTTATTTTTTTTTTCCATAATAACCTTCATGTTCTTCTAAATAACTATTTTCTTAAATAGCAGTCAAATTAAATCTGAAATTTTTCATTATATATACTTTATGGTCATTTTGAGCTGAGTGATTTAGACCATTATGATGAATTGTAAGATCTAGTAAAGAAATAGAGCTAAGATAATCAAGCATTTTTTTATTTAAGTCAGACCATAAATCATGAGTTAAACATTTTTTATATTCACCAGTTAATTTATCCTTTATACAATTAACCTTTCCTCCACAACTAGTAGAATCTATACATTCCTCAACAGCAAATATAATATCTGCTAAAGTTATCTTATCTGGTAATTTAGCCAGATAATAACCACCTTTGGGTCCACGCATACCTCTGACTAGAGAACATTTTCTCAATTTAACGAATAATTGCTCTAAATAATATAGTGAAATATTGTTGCGCTGACTAATAGAAACAATGCTAACCCTGCCAGCATCTTGATTCAATGCTAAATCCAACATAGCAGTAACAGCGAAACGACCTTTAGTAGTTAACCGCATTATAAAATCCCGTAAGCAATTCCATTGGAACATTGTATCACAATTCCAGAGTATTTCTATAAGGAATTAATAAGCAAGAAATTTTTAATGTATCTAAAATAAATACGTTTAAAAACCTATGTAATCAACTAAGCCATTACAAGCATTTTCAATGTAATCTATAACTAATTTAAATCCATAGCAATTTCCGTAATATGGATCAGGAACTTCAAAATTCTTATACAAATTGGAAAAATGAGTTAAAAGTTTTAGCTTGTTAAAACACTCATAGGGACAAATCTCTTTCATATGTTGGATATTTTTAAAATCCATAGCTAGTATAAAATCAAAACAGAAAAAATCTATATTTTCTAATTTTCTTGCTATATGATTACTGATGTCATAGCCCCTTAATAATGCTTCTTTTACTGATCGATCATCAGGTTTTCTTCCAATGTAATATGGATGAGTCCCTGCAGAATCTACATTAAAACTTCCTTCTATTCCTTTTTCTATTAATATCTTTTTAAATATTCCTTCTGCCGTCGGAGAACGACAAATATTACCAGTACACACGAAAAGAATATTATTCATAGTTATGTCCTAAAAGACTATAAGAATATTTTAACTAAATAAAAGAAGTTCTTTTAATGCATTCAGAGAATCACGAGCCTCAGCAGCTTTTTCAAATTCTAATTTATTAGCGTGGTCTACCATAGATTTCTCCAGTCTTTTAATTTCCTTCGATAATTTTTTATGAGATTTTACAATTTTTTTATCGAAATTAACTGGTAAGGATTTGTTATTAACAACAACTCCATCTATAAGCTCTCTTATATCTTTTTTAATACCAGTTGCTTTGATTCCATGTAGGGAATTGAATTCTAATTGTCTTTCTCTTCTCCTTTGCGTTTCATCTATAGCTTTTCGCATAGATTCTGTCATTTTGTCAGCATATAATATTGAGTGACCATTCAAATTCCTAGCAGCTCTACCTATAGTCTGAATCAAACTACGTTCTGATCTTAAAAAACCTTCTTTATCTGCATCAAGGATAGCTACTAAAGATACCTCTGGTATATCTAGTCCTTCTCTTAGTAAATTTATTCCTACTAAAACATCAAAAGACCCGATACGCAAATCTCTTAATATCTCAGCTCTTTCAACAGTATCTATATCTGAGTGTAAATATCTTACTTTTATGCCATTTTCCTTCAAAAAATCGGTTAAATTTTCAGACATTCGTTTTGTTAATGTTGTAACAAATATTCTCTCTTTTAATACAATTCTTTTTTTTATCTGATATAAAAGATCATCAATCTGTGTTTTTGCTGGCCTAACCTCAACAACTGGATCAACTAATCCAGTTGGTCTAACTAATTGCTCAACCACATTGCTAGAATGTTCTTTTTCGTAATTAGAAGGAGTTGCTGAGACGAAAATGCATTGCTTAACCATATTTTCAAATTCTTCGAACTTTAATGGTCTATTATCCAGTGCTGAAGGTAAACGAAAACCATGTCTTGCTAAAGTTTCTTTTCTGGATCTGTCTCCATAATACATACCTGATAATTGACCGAGGGTTATATGACTCTCATCGATAAATATAATGGCATCTGATGGTAAATAGCTCATCAAAGTACTTGGAGGAGCTCCTGGCAAGGATTTAGAAATATGTCTAGTATAATTTTCAATACCTTTGCAAAAACCTGTTTCTTGTAACATTTCTAAATCAAATCCTGTTCTCTGTTCTAAGCGTTTTGCTTCTAGAATTTTATTATTCTTTATTAAAAAATTTAACTGCTGTCTTAGTTCATCTTTTATAGTATCAATAGCTGATAGTATTGTTTCTCTGGGAACAGCATAGTGAGAAACAGGGTATAAAGCAAAGCGAGAAACATCTTGAAATATTTTACCAATGACTGGATCAAATAGAGATAATTTCTCTATCTTGTCATCAACCAAATAAACTCTCAACGCTAAATCAAAGCTCTCAGCTGGGAAAATATCTATATATTCGCCACGAACACGAAATTTAGATCTAGAAAATTCTTCATCATCCCTAACATACTGCATATCTATCAAATTTTTTAAAAATTCATCTCTAGATACTAAATTACCTAAACGTAACGAAAAGGCCATAGAATTATAACAAGTCATGTCACCAATACCATATATACAAGATACAGTGCTGACTATAATGGTATCACGCCTTTCTACTAGACTTTTAGTTGCTGATAAACGCATTTGCTCTATGTGAGCATTAATGCGAGAATCTTTTTCAATAAAGATATCTTTTGATGCTATATAAGCCTCTGGTTGATAAAAATCATAATAAGAAACAAAATACTCAACTGCATTTTTAGGAAAAAAGTCCCTCATTTCTGAATATAATTGTGCAGCTAATGTTTTATTTGGAGCCAATATCAAAGATGGTCTGCCAGTTCTTGCTATCACATTTGCCATAGTATAAGTTTTACCAGAGCCAGTAACCCCTAATAAAGTCTGATAACGTAAACCATCTTCTAAACCATTCATTAATTTATCAATTGCCTCTGGCTGATCACCTGCTGGCTTATAAGGCTGAAAAAGATTGAATGGACTGTTGCTAGAAAAAGCTACAAATCTATTATTTGTCATGTTAGACTCTA
Source organism: Candidatus Kinetoplastibacterium oncopeltii TCC290E (assembly GCF_000340865.1). Lineage (NCBI taxonomy): Bacteria > Pseudomonadati > Pseudomonadota > Betaproteobacteria > Candidatus Kinetoplastidibacterium > Candidatus Kinetoplastidibacterium stringomonadis. The sequence continues at coordinate 276,189 of NC_020299.1, read as the reverse complement.
AACTGTAAAGGGATTGTTTAAATTCATTATACTAAATCTATAACATTGATGAGCATCATGAAAGATATATTTAAATCTGTCAAACTAGCAGCTAATGATCCTATATTAGGGTTAAATGAAAAATTTAATTCAGACAATAGATTGGATAAGGTAAACCTAGGGGTTGGTGTATACTACGATAAAAACGGTCAAATTCCTTTAATGGAAGTGGTTAGCGAATCTGAAGAGTTTTTTGCATCAAAAAAACTACCTAGAGGTTATTTACCTATTGATGGTATTCCCAACTATAACAAGAATGTAATGAAATTACTACTTGGAGCTAATTCAAGTAAAATTAAAGAAAAAAATGTACTAACAGTGCAAACGATTGGTGGGACTGGAGCTCTAAAGATTGGAGCAGACTTCTTGCATCAATTATCGCCAAATTCTAAGGTATTAATCAGCGACCCAAGCTGGGAAAATCATAGAGCTATATTCGAAAAATCAGGGTTCTTAGTTGATACTTACCCATACTATGATTCAGATATTAACGATATTGCATTTGATAAAATGATTGAGCATTTAAATGCCACATCTAGTGGAACAATAGTAGTTCTGCATGCTTGCTGCCATAATCCTACCGGTATTGATCCAACTGAAAAACAGTGGAATATAATAGCAAAAATAATTAAAGAACGAAATTTAATACCATTCTTAGATATTGCATATCAGGGTTTTGGTAATGGATTATCTGAAGATGCATATGTAATTAGAATGTTTGCAGATATGCACATACCATCATTTATAAGCTCTTCATTTTCAAAATCATTCGCATTGTATGGTGAACGTGTTGGTGCATTAACAATAATAACTAACAGCGAAGATGAAACAATTAGAGTACTTAGCCAAATTAAAAGGTTAATAAGAACTAATTATTCAAATCCTCCTACACATGGAGCCAATATAGTCAATCATGTATTAAGTTCTGATGATCTTTTTAAGAAATGGGAAAATGAACTATCAGACATGAGAGATAGAATTAAACTGATGCGTAAAAAACTTGTTCAAAAAATCAGTAATTGTAGCAATAAAAAAGATTTTAGTTTTGTATTAAATCAAAGAGGGATGTTTTCTTACTCTGGATTAACATCACATCAAGTCGACATACTGCGCGAACAACACGGCATATATGCCGTATCTAGTGGCAGGATATGTGTTGCAGCGCTAAATGACAATAATATTGAAATCGTTGCAGATAGCATAGCACAGGTCTTAGATAAATAGCAAAATATGAATATGAGCAGGAATTATAAAATTCCTGCTCATATATTGTTGTTGCTTAATGTTTTGTTATTTTATTATCGTTATTTTTTGTATTCTTCTTTCCTACTTTACTTTTAATAGAATTGTCTACAAATTCAGGTGATCTTTCCAGCGATATCTCGAGAACTTTGTCTATCCATTTTACAGGAATTATTTCTAAGCTTTCTTTTATAGAATCAGGTATTTCAGACAAATCTTTTATATTATCGTTGGGAATTAAAACTGTTTTTACTCCTCCTCTACGAGCTGCTAGCAGCTTTTCCTTTAATCCACCGATTGGAAGAACCTCACCTCTTAATGTAATTTCACCTGTCATAGCAATATCAAATCTAACTGGTATACGTGTTAATGCAGAAACCATTGCAGTAGCAATAGCTATGCCAGCAGAAGGACCGTCTTTGGGAGTAGCTCCTTCAGGAACATGTACATGCATATCTCTTTTATCAAAGACGTCATCTTGTAAACCAAATGAACTCAATCTGGATCTAACTACAGTACGAGCAGCTTCTACAGACTCTTTCATGACCTCACCTAAAGATCCTGTGCGTAATATATTACCTTTTCCAGAGACATCTGCCACCTCAATAGTTAATAAATCACCACCAACCTCAGTCCATGCTAAACCTGTTACTTGCCCTACTCTATTTTCATGATATACTGAATCAAAATCATACCGACGAACACCTAAATAACTCTCAAGGCTATCAGAATCAACTTCAATTAACGAGCTGATCTGATTTTTTTCGCTATTTTCTAATATTTTTCTTACTACTTTGCGACATATTTTACTCATCTCTCTTTCTAAAGAACGGACTCCAGCTTCTCTAGTATAGTATCTTACTATACCTATTAATGCAGAGTCATCTATCTTCAACTCATTTTCTAAAATTCCATTATTTTTCATTATCTTTGGCAAAAGATGATATTTAGCTATATGTAATTTTTCATCATCGGTATACCCTGATAGATTTATAATCTCCATTCTATCTAATAATGCAGGTGGTATATTGAATGTATTACTAGTAGCCACAAACATCACATCAGAAAGATCAAAATCTACTTCTACATAATGATCTTGAAATGTATTATTTTGCTCTGGATCTAATACTTCCAATAAAGCTGAAGCAGGGTCTCCCCTAAAGTCCATACCTATTTTATCTACCTCGTCTAACAGAAATAAAGGATTGCCAACACCAACTTTTGATAAATTTTGTAATATTTTCCCAGGCATAGATCCAATATATGTACGACGATGACCTCGGATCTCAGCTTCATCTCTAACACCACCTAAAGCCATTCTAACAAATTTTCTATTAGTTGCTCTAGCGATAGATTGACCTAAAGAAGTTTTACCAACACCAGGTGGTCCTACTAAACATAAAATAGGAGCTTTTAACTTTTTAACTCTTTTTTGAACAGCAAGATATTCAATAATACGATTTTTTACTTTCTCAAGTCCATAATGATCATTATCTAAAATACTTTCAGCGTTGATTAAATTTATATTTATTTTACTCTTTTTTTTCCAAGGTAAATTTATGACAGTCTCTATATAATTGCGAATTACATTTGCTTCTGCTGACATAGGAGACATCAATTTTAACTTGGATAATTCTGAGTCAATTTTTTTAAAAGCTTCCTTAGATAAACCGGTAGAATTGATCTTTTTTTCTAAATCTTCTAAACCGTTGTCTTCTCCCTCACCAAGCTCTTTCTGAATAGCTTTAAATTGCTCATTAAGATAATAATCTCGCTGGCTCTTGTCCATTTGTTTTTTCACGCGACCACGTATCTTTTTCTCAACTTGTAGAATATCTATCTCTATATCTATATAAGATAGTAATAAATTCATCTGCTCTAATAAAGAGATAGTTTCAAGTAGGCCTTGTTTGTTTTCCAGCTTAATAGGCAAATGTGCAGCTATTGTATATGCTAAACGCTCAGCATCTTTTATATCAAATAATGACGGAATTATCTCTGATGGTATTTTTTTATTTAATTTAAGATATTCATCAAACTGTTCTGTCAGAGCACGACGCAATGCCTCTAATTCTGTTTTGTCAATATTAATATTTTCTATGTAATCAACATTACAAACAAAATGAGTTTCTAGATTATCTATAGATATAATGGATACGCGTTTAATGCCTTCTACTAAAACTTTAACAGTACCATCAGGAAGCTTAAGCATCTGCAAAATGTTAACCAAACAACCTATATTATATAGATCTTCTGCATCAGGATCATCTTTGCTAGCAGACTTCTGAGCTACTAAAATTATTTTCCTGTCAGCTTCCATAGCTATTTCAAGAGCTTTTATAGAGCGAGATCTTCCAACAAATAAAGGTATAGCCATATTTGGGAAAACTACCACATCTCTCAAAGGTAGCAACGGTAAACCTACAGATTCTGAGTGAACAGGCTTGCTGTCCGACATAAGCACATCCTTGAGATAATAAAAATATTAGTTTACGAAAATTATAATTTCTTGATACTTGAATTTTAATCAATAATGGTAATATTGGTATCAATCGTCTATAATTCAATAGTAAAAGATAATAAACTTAAATAAAAATTTAAATAAATAAAAACTATATTCAATTATTTTTTATTACTATAGTTTTTAAGTCATTGTTTTCTGTAATATCTAAAATAACCTTGTATATATCTTCGTTATCAGGAATATCGTACATTATATCAAATAAAGCACTTTCAACTATTGATCTTAAACCTCTAGCACCAGTTTTTCTAGTTAATGCCTTACTAGCAATAAGATGCAACGCTTTTTCTGTAACTTCAAGATCAACATTATCAAGAGAAAATAATTTTTTGAACTGTTTAATGATAGCATTTCTAGGCTCAACTAATACCCTAACTAAAGCAGTTTCATCAAGTTCATCAAGTGAAGCTATGACAGGCAACCTACCGACTAATTCCGGTATCAATCCAAATTTAACCAAATCCCTTGGTTCTACTTTATTAAAATTGTTAAAATCATCATTTTTTGAAAAAACATTTGCAGAGAAACCTATACCTGACTTTTCGGCCCTAAATCTTATAATTTTATCTAATCCATCAAAAGATCCTCCAACTATGAATAATATATTGGTAGTATCTACTTGAATAAAATCTTGATTTGGGTTTTTTCTTCCACCTTTTGAAGGAACTGAAGCTACTGTTCCTTCAATAAACTTTAGTAAAGCTTGTTGCACACCTTCTCCAGAAACGTCTCTTGTTATAGAAGGATTTTCAGATTTTCTAGAAATTTTATCTACTTCGTCAATGTATATAATAGCTTTTTGAGCCTTTTTAATATCGTTATCACAAATTTGCAGCAATTTATGAATAATATTCTCAACATCTTCACCAACATAACCTGCCTCAGTTAACGTTGTAGCATCTGCTATTACAAATGGAACTTCTAAAAATTTTGCCAGAACCTGAGCCAATAAAGTCTTTCCTGATCCAGTAGATCCTATAAGTAAAATATTACTTTTAGATAACTCTACTTCATTGAGGCTATTAGAACTATCAATATCATTAATACGCTTATAATGATTATATACAGCTACAGAAAGTATACGTTTTGGGATATCTTGTCCTATTACATATTGATCAAGATGGTTTTTGATTTGCTTAGGTGTTGGTAGGTTAATTTCAAAATCTTTGCTTATGTGAACAGATGATGTTTTAGATTCCTCAAACATAACCTCATTGCATAAATCAATACACTCATTACAGATGTATAAGGATGAAGGTCCTGATATCAGGCGCTCTACTTCATCCTGTTTCTTTCCACAAAAAGAACAACAAACAACACCATCTAAAGATTCACTTTTTACTGACATAAATTACATCTCTAAATATATAAAATTAGCAACAAAATATAAAACATCGAATAACATAAATAGCAATTATCAGATAGTACGACTAACTAATATCTTATCGATCAATCCGTAATTCAAAGCATCATTAGCTGACATGAAATTATCTCTATCAGTATCATTAGAGATTTTTTCCATAGTTTGACCAGTATTATCTGCTAAGATTTTATTCAGACGATTACGCAATCTAAGTATTTCTTCAGCGTGAATCTGAATATCACTTGCTTGACCCTGTGCTCCACCTGATGGTTGATGTATCATCATGCAAGCATTTGGTAACGAGAACCTTTTCCCTTTTGTGCCAGAAGCTAATAAAAAAGCTCCCATACTTGCAGCAATTCCTACACACATAGTGGAGATATCAGGTTTAATAAAATTCATAGTGTCAAATATAGCCATACCTGCATAAACAGAACCACCTGGAGAATTTACGTAAAGGAATATATCTTTACTTGGGTCATCCGATTCTAAGAATAATAACTGTGCAATTACCAAATTAGCAGAATAATCCGTCACTGGACCTGATAAAAAAACAATCCTTTCTTTTAAAAGCCTAGAATATATATCATATGCACGTTCAGATCTTCCAGACTGTTCGATAACAGTAGGCACATAGTTGAAACTTGTTATTTCTGTATAATCTGTAATTATATTTTTATTTATCATTGTATTCCCATCAAATCTTCAAATGATAGAATTTCATCAGTAACTTTAGCAAGGGAAAAAATATAATTAACTACATTATCTTCTAAAATTAGCATTTTACTATTTGAGTAATGTTTCTTATCAGAAAGATATTGCTTGATAAGTTTTTCAGAATCTTGATAATTTTTTGCAATTGATTTGAAATATTCATTAATTTGTTCATCTGTAGGCAACAAATTATTCTTATTAGATAGTTCAGAAACTAACAGTCCAATACCCACCCTTTTTTTTGCTTCTTCCGAAAAAAGATTAGAAGAGATATTTTCTATATTCTCAGAACTATTCTTTGATTTAATGTTCTCTTTAAAGGCATTCAGCAAGTTATTTTTTTCATCTTCTATCAAAATTTCAGGAATATCAAAACCTATTAAGTTTGAAAGAACATTCATAACAGATTTTTTATTTTTATTCTTTAGTCTAAAATCAATATCACGCTCCAAACTATCTAGTACTTCTTTACGAAGCATTTCAAGATTAAATGATTGGTCATGACTAAATAATTTAGCAAATTCATCATTCAGTTCTGGGAGAATATTTTCGCAAACATCTATAATTTTAATGCGAAATTCAGATGTTTTGCAGGAGAGAGTTTTATCGTGATAATTCTCTGGAAATGTTAAATTAAAGACTTTTTCTTCATTATCAATCATTCCTAGAACAGCATCATCAAATTCAGATAAAAGTTCTCCTCTACCAACCACAAAAGAAAAAGAATCCGAGTTTCCTCCTTGGAAAGGTTTACCATCTATGGTCCCAATAAAACTTAGAGTTACCTTATCTCCTTTAGAAACAACTTTGTCTTTTCTGCGAACAAAAGATGATTTTTGCTGACGCAAAAAATCTATAGTTTTATCTACATCCTTATCTTTTACCTCTGAGGTGTATCTAACTATATCAACATTACAGAAGTCTGGAATAACAACTTCTGGATAAATCTCAAAAGTTGCCTCGAATGTTAATGTGTTGTTATTATTTTCGGTAGGTTTTTTAATAGGAATAATATTTGGCATTCCAACTATATTAATATTCCCTGATTTAATAACTTTTTCGAAAACATCACTCAATTCACTACTAATAATATCTTGTCTTATACTAAAACCATGAGAACGCTCAACCATATTAATAGGGGCCTTACCTGGTCTAAAACCAGAAATTTTTGTTTTCTTAGTAATGTCCTTTAATTGTTTATGAAATTTATCCTCTACATTTGCAACAGAGACTTCTAAAACCACACGGCGCTTCAAACCAGAAAGCGATTCAATCACAGGCTGCATTTAAAAATCCATTAAAATAAATAGTTAAAAAAATTACTGATTTCGGAGATTTTACAGGAAAGTTTTAATATTATAAATTTTTCAAAATTAAATTAGATATAGATAATTCAAAAAAAACCTATCATAAATTAGTATTTTACTATATTTAAAAAATTAAACCTGTATTTAGTTTATCATTCGATAACTAATAAAAATAAAGACCACTTCCATAGTTACAGAAGCGGTCCTCATGCGTAAAAATATTTTATCTATGTATAAAATATTTTTTACTATTACAGTATTTGAATCTTTGTGGCTTGTAAACCTCTAGGTCCATTTGTAACCACAAAGCTTACTCTCTGATTTTCTTCAAGAGATTTAAATCCAGTACCTTGGATTTCAGAAAAATGCACAAAAAGATCTTTGCCTCCAGATTCAGGGGCTATAAAACCGTAACCCTTTTCAGCATTAAACCACTTTACTACTCCAGTTTCCAACATATTATATTTTCCTTGAAACACACAGGCCTAAGCCTTAAAAAACACAATCAAGGAGAGAGCTAAAGAACAATAACCATAACCCGAAGTAGGCAAAGCACTGAACAAAAAACCTCAACACCCAAAATCGTGTTGTAATACTATCCTAATCTTCTAAAATCAAGTCAATAAGATTTCAATATTTAGTGCTAATAATGCAACATTTTATATATTTCGAATGTCTATATAGCAAAAATTCACAATTTATCAAAAAAACAATAACTGTAAATATGAAATTATAATAGTCAAACTATATAAAAAATATTATTGAAACTACTTTCATTTACAATGAAAAAGAATAAAAAACAGTATAAAACAATAGTCAAAATCACAGCTGAGCTGCATAATGACAGAAAACAATGGTGCGAAGGAGGGGACTCGAACCCATACGCCTTGCGGCGCCAGGACCTAAACCTGGTGCGTCTACCAATTTCGCCACCTTCGCTTAGCCATTAATGGTATTATAGCACTTTAATGATTAGAATTGTATATTATGAACAAAAGATTAAATAAATTAAATCCTTATCCATTTGAAAATCTACGTACTCTTTTAAAGAATATAGATAATACAAATGCAAACTATGGTTATATTCCTATTAATTTGTCTATAGGTGAGCCTAAACACGCATCACCACCAATAGTAAAAAACACAATTATAGATAGTTTATATGGACTTTCTATATATCCTTCGACAAAAGGTGATGTGGCTTTAAGAGAGGTTATTTGCAAATGGATAAAAAATCGTTATAAAATAGGATCTGTAGATGCGGAATCACAAGTTTTACCTGCATTGGGTTCTAGGGAAGCATTATTTTCTTTTACCCAAATTGTAATTGATTCAGATTCAGATTCTATTGTGATTTGTCCAAATCCATTTTACCAAATTTATGAAGGAGCAACACTTTTAGCCGGTGCTAAACCATATTATATAAATTTAAATCAAGAAAACAACTTTTCATATGATTGGGATAGTATTCCAGAAAATATTTGGAAAAAAACAAAATTGGTATTCGTTTGTTCTCCAGGGAATCCTGCAGGTAATGTTATAAATCTAGATGAGTGGAAAAAAATATTTTACTTGTCTGATAAATATGGTTTTATTATAGCTTCAGATGAATGTTATTCAGAAATATATGATGAAACGATTACCCCTCCTCTCGGTGGTATGCAAGCTGCTGATATTATTGGTTTAAAAGATTACAATAATCTAGTTGTTTTCTCTAGCTTATCAAAACGGTCAAGCTTACCTGGATTAAGATCAGGCTTCATAGCAGGTGACTCTAAATTATTAAGTAAATTCCTGCTATACAGAACATATAATGGAAGTGCGATGGGACCAGTAGTTGTTAGTGCTAGCATCGCAGCTTGGAGTGATGAAGAACATGTAAAAGAGAATCGTAAATTGTACACTAATAAAATTAATGCAGTTTTACCAATACTACAGAAGGTATTAGATGTAACAAGACCACAAGCCTCATTTTATTTATGGGCAAAAACTCCTGTTGTATCAGATATTACATTCACAAAGGAATTATATAAAAAAACGTCAGTGACTGTACTTCCTGGAAGTTTCTTAGCTAGAGAATCTTTGAGTGGAAACCCTGGTAATAATAGGATAAGAATTGCTTTGGTTTCTTCATTGGAAGAATGTGTTGAAGCAGCAAATAGAATTGTTAACTTCGTTAAAAGCAATATTTAAAATAGCAATATCTTTCATTTACATAAAATATCATGATAAATACAAAATTAAAAAATACGATTGAAAATATTTGGGAATCCAGGTTAAATTTATCCCCTTTAAACTTAAGTACAGAAGCATCTGATGCTATTATAGATACTATAGAATTATTAGATTCGGGTAAGCTAAGAGTCGCTGAAAAAATAAATGACGAATGGATTGTTCATCAATGGCTAAAAAAAGCAGTCTTATTATATTTTAGAATAAAAGAAAATAAGACTGTAGGTAGTGGATCCATGTTGTTTTATGATAAGGTTCCTCTAAAATTTTCTGGTTTTGATGATAAAAAATTTATGGAATCTGGATATAGAGTTGTTCCAGGCGCAATAGCAAGAAAAGGATCTTTTATTGCTAACAATGTAGTTTTAATGCCATCTTACGTTAATATAGGAGCACATATAGACGAAGGCACAATGGTTGATACCTGGGCAACAGTTGGATCATGTGCCCAAATAGGTAAAAATGTACATCTTTCAGGAGGTGTTGGTATAGGCGGAGTTCTAGAGCCTCTACAATCAAATCCAACTATAATAGAGGATAACTGTTTTATTGGAGCACGGTCAGAAGTAGTAGAGGGAGTAATTGTAGAAGAAAATTCTGTTTTAGCTATGGGTGTGTTTATTTCACAGAGCACAAAAATTTTAGATAGAACAACTGGAAAAATAGTTTATGGAAGAGTTCCTTCCGGGTCAGTTGTCGTACCAGGATCAATGCCTTCTTCTGATGGATCACATAGTTTAGCATGTGCTGTTATAGTAAAGAGAGTTGATGCTAAAACTAGATCAAAAACAAGTATAAATGACTTGCTGAGAACATAATGAGCAGTAATTCATCAGTAATCGATATTGCAAAAAGGCTTGTTTCTTTAAAGTCTATTACTCCAGATGATGCTGGATGTCAGAAAATAATATCTGATATCCTATTAAATATTGGGTTCAAATGCAAGACAATAGATAAGAATGGAGTAACTAATCTATGGGCTATAAGGGGTTGTGATAAACCATTATTTGTTTTTGCTGGACATACTGATGTAGTGCCAGCTGGTAAAATAGAAGAATGGATTAGCGACCCTTTCGTACCAACTGAACGTGATAATTACATATATGGGCGCGGAATTTCTGATATGAAAGGTTCTATAGCAGCTTTTTTAGTAGCTACTAAAGAGTTTGTAGAAGAATATCCGAAACATAATGGATCTATCGCTCTTCTTATAACTTCAGATGAAGAAGGAGATGCAATTAATGGCACATCTTTAGTTTGTGACTATTTGAGAGAAAATGATATATCAATAGATTTTTGTGTAGTTGGAGAACCTACTTCAGAAAAAAAACTAGGAGATATTTGTAAAAATGGAAGAAGAGGATCATTATCTGGGAATCTTATTCTAAATGGAATTCAAGGTCATGTAGCATATCCGCAACTAGCTTTAAACCCAATACATTCTTTCTCTCCTGCATTGTCAGATATTATGAACTATAAATGGGACCAAGGAAATGAATATTTCCCTCCTACGACATTTCAGATATCTAACATTCACTCCGGTAATGGTGCAACTAATGTCATACCTGGTGAATTAGAAGTAAAATTTAATTTTCGATTCTCAACAGAAAATACTCCAGATAATCTAAAAAAAGTAATTCATTCGATATTAGATAAATACAAACTAAAATATAAACTAGAATGGATTTTGAATGGAGAACCTTTTATAACCCAAAATGGATCTTTGATAGAAGCAATAACAAAATCTATACTTGAAGAAACAAACATAAAAACTACACTTTCAACATCAGGTGGTACTTCTGATGGACGCTTTATAACAAAAATTAGTAAACAGATCATAGAATTCGGACCTTGCAATGATACTATACATAAAGTCAATGAAAGGATAGAGATTTCATCTCTCAATATACTAAAAAATGTATATAAATCAACATTAAAGAAATTACTTTTAATCTAAATTTTTATGATCAACTACTCTTGCATAAATCAGTTAAAAACCTTGAAGGATATTATTAGATATACAACAACTATATTTAATGAATCAGATATTTTTTTCGGTCACGGAAGTGATAATGCATACGATGAAGCTGTATATCTTATATTGCACGCATTGAATTTGCCTGATGATAATTTAGATATGTTCTTAGATGCTAATATCACAAAAAATGAAATAAGAAAAATACTTTATTTAATTAATAAAAGAGTTACTCTTAGAATACCAATTTCATACTTAACAGAAGAATCTTTATTGCAGGGATATAAATTTTATATAGATAAAAATGTTATAGTACCAAGGTCTCCAATTTCTGAATTAATACAAAACTGTCTATACCCTTGGGTCAAAAATCCAGAATCAATCACAAGTATTCTAGATTTATGCACCGGATCAGGATGCCTTGCAATATTGTCTGCGCTTGCTTTTCAGGAATCTATGTTAACCGCAACCGATATTTCTGTAGAAGCATTAAAAATAGCTAAAAAAAATATCAACTATTACAACTTACAAAATAGAATCACTACAATAAATAGCAATCTGTTTGATGATATACCAATTCATCAGTATGATATTATTATATGTAATCCTCCTTATGTAAATACTCAATCTCTCAACAAACTACCTAAAGAATATTTACACGAGCCAATGATAGCTTTAGATGGAGGTAATGACGGCATGGATATTATAAAAAAAATACTAAAGAATGTTAAAAATTTTCTAAAAAAGGAAGGTATTTTAGTTTTGGAAATAGGTAATGAATATAATAATTTTGTAAAGAATTTTCAAAATATAAATCCAACATGGGTAACTACAATTAATACTGAAAAAAGCATTATGTTACTAAATCAAGAACAGATTCCATGATATAAAGATATCTAATTTTTAATTTCTAACTTGGCTATAGTTAAAGCTAAAGTCTTCATACCATATTTTTGAAAATTAACTTGTGCTTGTGCTGAACTTCCTTCCCCTATCAATTTTACTATAATACCATCACCAAAACGGTTATGATTTACAGATTGACCAACCAAGAATAATTTATCATTTACGATTGAACTTTTATTAGAAGAAGTCGAACCAGAAGTATGAGCTAGATTATTTTTGCTTGGTTTATTGTAATCAATATTTAATTTTTCTTTAAATAATCTACTAGAGTTATTCTTATAAATGTTTTCAAATTTATACCGTTGAATATGATTAGCATCTATCTCATTTAAAAAACGAGAACTTAAAGAATAACGAACCTGCCCCCTCAACATGCGACTGTTCGCCATAGAAATATATAACTTTTCTTCTGCTCTAGTTATTGCAACATACATTAACCTACGTTCTTCCTCTAATCCAGAATCTTCTAATATGCTGTTCTCATGAGGGAATAATCCTTCCTCCGCTCCTGTAATAAAGACAACCTTAAACTCTAAACCTTTAGAAGCATGAACTGTCATTAGTTGTACTGAAGATGCATGATCACCAGATAAGCTTTCATTAGCTTCTAGAGATGAATTTGAAAGAAAGGATAATAGTGGAGTAGAAATAATCTCATCTTCTGTATGTTTATTCACAGAGAATGAACATGATGCAGGGATACTAATACATTTTTCTTCTATAGAAAATACAGTAGCAGCTGTTATGAGCTCTTTCAAATTTTCTAAGCGTTCATACAAATCTTTTTCGCTTTTGTAGTATGAAACCAGGCCGCTACGTTCTATAGTGTAATTTATTAATTCTGGCAAAGTAAGTTTAGTAGAGTTAAGAATAAGATCATCAATTAGATTTGAAAAGGATAATATGCTTATTCCTCCTCTACCAGAAACTTGTTTTGCAGAATCTCTCAAGCTTAAGTTATTTGATTTTGCTAATTCTAAATGGTTTTCTATAGTACGTGCACCAATGCCACGTGATGGGAAATTTACAACTCTCAACCAAGCATTATCGTCATTTGGATTTGCTATGAGTCTTAAATAGGCTAAAGCATGTTTAACTTCTTGACGCTCAAAAAATCTAAGACCACCGTAAACTATATATGATATATTACTAGAAAATAAAGCATGCTCAATAACCCTAGATTGCATATTGCTTCTATACAAAATAGCAATTTTATGAGCATCTGTGCCATTTCTTATTAGATTTCTTATTTCCTCAACTATCCAATGAGCCTCACCTACATCATTAGAATTTTCAACAACCCTAATAAGCTCTCCATCTCCTTGGTCTGTCCATAAAGTTTTGCCAAGACGTCCTTTATTATGTTTTATTAAAGAATTTGCTGCTCCTAGAATATGTCCGAAAGATCTATAGTTTTGCTCTAAACGAATAATGGATCCCTTAGCATAAGTCTTTTCAAATGATGACATGTTATCTACATTTGCACCACGAAATGCATAGATAGACTGATCATCATCACCGACTGCGAAAACGAAGGTTTTTCTTCCAATAAGCAAATCTATCCAACTATATTGCAAATTGTTAGTGTCTTGAAATTCATCTATTAGTATATGAGAAAATTTGTCGTTATATCGTGCTCGTAGATTTTCATTGTTTTTTAAAAGTTCGTAGCATCTTAGCAGCAATTCAGAGAAGTCCACTAAGTCATGCTTAAAACAATAATCTTCATACAATTTATAAAAATCCAACAAATTACGATTACAATTTCTTTGGATATTAACACTAATAAACCTAATCCCATTTTCTTTATGAGAATTTATAAAACGTTGAAAATCTTTTGGCTGATACTTTAAATCATTGATATTATTACTTTTAATTAGCTGTTTTATCAGTGACAATTGGTCTGAGGCATCTATAATTTGAAAATTTCTAGATAGGTTTATATCATCGCAATGAATCCTCAACATTCTATGGCATAAACTATGAAAAGTTCCTATCCAAAGCCTACGTGTGTCGATATTCACCATTCTCAAAACACGAGAAATCATTTCTTTTGCAGCTTTATTGGTAAATGTTACAGCTAAAACGTTAGATATATCAACTTGATTAGTATCTAATAGCCAAGCTAATCTTGATGCTAACACTTTGGTTTTGCCACTGCCTGCTCCAGCTAAAACCAATGCATGTGAAGATTCAAGAGTTACTGCTGCTTTCTGCGCTTTATTAAGTTCTTCTAGAATCATATTTATGATGACCTAACATTAAAACAATTTTAACGAACACATTGGCATCATTATTATGATCCCTATGAGACTAAAATCAAAAATTAATAACAAACTAATTCAAGAGCATATAAAAATCTACAAAACATATCAGAATCTTTTGTTATCTCGATCAAGATATAAATTGGCTATTTCTCAAGCTAAAAAATCAAAATTAACCATAATATAATTATGCAATTACTATCTATGATAATGTATTGTTAAAAACATACTAAACAATAATAAAAAATAATATCATTAGAATTTTATTCTAAATGACATGAGTCAGGTTAAATGTAATACCAATGTAGTACTTTAATCTATGATATTCAACATCATAAAACATGAACCTGCAAAGTAAAATGGTACAAAAAAGATTAGAAAGTTAGCTTTACAAATAAATAAAAATAACAATCGCAAAATTAGAGGCAGATGGTATCATATTTTTTAGAAAATAGTAATTTCAGCAAAAATATGTAGATTTTCTAAAAAATTGATGAAAAAGTGATCCAGACAAAAAACTGACTTGTAAGGATAAAGTAAATAACTATTTAAAATTTGAATAAAAGTTATGTTTCAATAATACAACAATAAAAATTAACTATTGCTTAATTTATCTTAAAAATTAATCATAAATAAAATAAGCCATTATGATTATTCAAAATCATGACTTTATCTTGCTCATCAAGCATAATCTCACTTAAAGTTAACCAGCGAGCCACTGAAGGTAAAACCTTATGCTCAACTTTAAGAACCCTTTCTGATAGAGTTTTAACATCATCATAAGAAAAAACATTAGTATATCCCTGAGCTATTATCGGGCCACTATCTAGCTCTGGAGAAACAAAATGAACAGTACAACCATGAATACGCACACCGCTCTTAATAGCATTACTATGAGTATTTAAACCAGGGAAAGCTGGTAATAAAGAAGGATGTATATTTATTAATTTTCCATAGTATTTTTTTACAAAAGAATAACTAAGTATTCTCATAAAACCAGCTAGCAAAATATAATCCGGAGAGTATTTATCTATCTCTATACTTAAATCTCTATCAAACTCATCTCTACTAGAATAATAGCTACTATCTAAAGAGATGCTATTCAAGCCCTTCTCCTTAGCCCAATCAAGACCTGTTGCTTTAGGATTGTTAGATATCACAGCACTTATATCTGCAGACCAATTCTCATTATTACAAGTTTCAACTAGTTTCTGCATATTGCTTCCTCTACCTGATATAAGTATGACAAATCGACATTTTTTATTAGAATATTTAGCCAAAATAAAATTTTCCTTTTTATTTAGTGTATAAACTATTTATTTGACTCTTATAAATCAAAGTTGTTAACTGTGAAAGAAAAATTATACATAAGTAGACATATTAAACCTAATGATAAATTCAAACCCTGTGCAATAACAATAGGGAATTTTGATGGAATTCATTTAGGACATAAAAAAATTCTTGCATGCCTTTGTAATGAAGCTAGAAACAGAGGTTTGTTGCCCTCAATATTAACATTCTATCCACATCCAAAAGAATATTTTTCAGGACAAAAACAAAAAAATATTTGTGGTATTAGAGATAAAATTTCGATATTGGCCCAGCAAGGAATTCGTCAAATTATAATCAATAAGTTTAATAAAGAGACAGCAAAA
This sequence comes from Candidatus Kinetoplastibacterium oncopeltii TCC290E, assembly GCF_000340865.1. NCBI lineage: Bacteria > Pseudomonadati > Pseudomonadota > Betaproteobacteria > Candidatus Kinetoplastidibacterium > Candidatus Kinetoplastidibacterium stringomonadis. Next base: position 259,971 of record NC_020299.1, on the reverse strand, counting down.
ATATCTGCAGAGAGTTTTATTAAAGACTACCTGATAAATATACTAAAAGTACGTCTTGTAATAGTTGGAGAAGATTTCAGGTTTGGTTATAACCGCACTGGAGATATAAATACATTAAAAAAAATAGGATTGAATTCAGGTCTTGAAACTATAAGTATAGAAATGTTAAAAGACAAAGAATACTGTAATATATCAAGCTCTAGGATAAGGTCCATACTAACAAAAGGAAATATAGGTTCTGCCAACAAATTATTAGGAAGAAATTTCTCAATTAGCGGACATGTAATACATGGTAATAAAATAGGTAGAACTATAGGTTTCCCTACTATGAATTTAAAAATACAGCAAGATTGTGCAGTGAGTACTGGTGTTTATGCTGTTTTAGTACATGGCTTAAAAAATGAGTCACTACCAGGTGTAGCATTCTTAGGAACCAGAAAAACACTTGAAAATAATGGTCAAATGTTGCTTGAAACATACTTATTAGATGAGAAAGTAAATGCATATGGTGAAATTATATCAGTTGATCTTATAATGAAACTTAGAGATGAAGAAAAATTTACTAACATTAGTACTCTTGTCAAAGCTATAGAAAGAGACGTACAGAATGCACGATATTACTTTTTAAAATATGGACTATAAAAAAACACTTAATTTGCCTGAAACATCTTTTCCAATGCGTGGAAATTTAGCACAAAGAGAACCTATTTGGGTAAAACAATTAGAAGACGAACGGATATACAGGGCTATTGAGTCGATATGTGTAAACAGATTGAAATTTACCTTACACGATGGACCCCCTTATGCAAATGGTGATATACACCTAGGTCATGCTATTAATAAAATTTTAAAAGATATAATTATTAAAAACAAACTCTTGCTTGGATATGATGCAAAGTATGTACCTGGTTGGGATTGTCATGGTATGCCAATAGAAATTCAGATAGAAAAAAAATATGGCAAAAATCTAGATATCAAAGATCTACAGCAAAAGGCCAGAAAATATGCAGGTCAGCAAGTCGAAAGACAAAAGTCTGAGTTTAAGCGATTAGGTATTTTAGGATACTGGGATAACCCATATTTAACAATGAATTTTAAAAATGAAGCTAATGAGCTTAGGGTATTAGCTAAAATTTTAAAAAATGGATATCTTTACAGAGGATTGAAACCTGTTAATTGGTGCTTCGATTGTGGGTCAGCTCTGTCTGATGCAGAAGTCGAATACAGCGACCGCTTGGATACTTCCATATTTGTATCCTTCAAATTTACAGATAAAAATCAATTATCAAAAGTATTTAACTTAGACAAAATCCAAGAAGACGGTGGTATTTTAATATGGACAACAACTCCTTGGACTATACCAGTAAATCAATTTATAAATGTAAATCCTAATTTAGAATATTCTATAGTACGTGTGTATCCATCACTAAGCCATGGCTCTTTGATAATAATAGCAAAAGAAAGAATCAGTTACTTTGTGGAAAAAGTAAATATCGAAAAATATGAAATAATCGCTACTACTAAAGGAAAATCTTTATTAGGTTTAGAATTTTTACATCCATTATCAAATACACACGATTTTTATCATAGAATATCTAAGGTTTATATAGCTGATTATGTAACACTAGATAATGGTACAGGTGTAGTACACTCTGCACCGGCACATGGTATGGAGGATTTTGCTGTTTTCAAAGAAAATGGTTTTAAAGATATAGATATACTTAATATGGTCAATGGCGATGGTAAGTATGATAAAAAATTACCAATCTTTAACGGTAAAATAATTTGGGATACAAATAAAGAGATAATAGATTTTCTCAAAAAAAATGGATCATTGGTAAAATCTGAAGATTATTCACATAGTTACATGCACTGTTGGCGTCATAAAACGCCAATCATCTTAAGGGCAACACGTCAATGGTTTGCTGGAATGGATATCAAACATGATGACATAACAATAAGAGAATCAGCATTATCTAATATTGACAACATATCATTTTATCCTGCATGGGGAAAAGAACGTCTGAAATCTATGATAGCCAATAGACCAGACTGGACACTATCTAGACAAAGGAAATGGGGAGTCCCCATAGCTTTTCTTGTAAATAAAGAGACTGATGAAATTCATCCTAGAACTATAGAACTTCTGGAAAAAGTAGCTACAAGAATAGAGAAAGGAGGAATAGAGGAGTGGCAAAAAATAGATATAAATGAACTAATAGATGATAGTGAAGTAGATATTTATAAAAAGAACCAGGATACATTAGATGTATGGTTTGACTCTGGATCAACACATGCAACTGTAATAGGAGGTCTAAATAATGACATTGATGGATCTCATAAAAATATACTGAACTGGCCTGCAGATTTATATCTAGAAGGATCAGATCAACATAGAGGATGGTTTCATTCTTCTTTATTAGTTGGATGCATGCTATATGGAAAATCTCCTTACAAATCAGTTTTGACACATGGTTTCTTTGTGGATCAAAATGGTCGTAAAATGAGCAAATCTTTAGGTAATATAATATCACCTAAAGAAATCTATAATTCTCTAGGTGCTGAAATACTAAGGCTATGGGTTGCTACTACAGATTATTCTGCAGAAATGCACATTTCTGATGAAATACTAAATAGAGTTGTTGAAAGCTATCGCAGAATACGTAATACATTAAGATTTCTCTTAGCTAATCTTACTGATTTTGATAGAGAAAAGCATTTTATAGGATACGATAATCTATTAGAAATAGATAAGTATTTTCTATGTGTGACACATAAAACACAAAAAGATGTGATTGCTAATTATGAAAAATATGATTTTCATACAGCAATATCGAAATTACAAAATTTTTGTTCAGAAGAATTAGGGGCATTTTACTTAGATATATTAAAAGACAGACTATACACTACAAAACCAGATAGCTTAGCTAGAAAATCTGCTCAGAGCACTTTATCAGAAATTACACAAGCTCTTATAAAGATGTTAGCTCCGATATTGTCATTTACCGCAGAAGAAGCATGGAAAACATTACTAGAAACAAAAGCAATAGATAAAAATATAAAACTTAATCACAATATTACAATATTCACAAGTGTATACCATGATTTAAAACTTGATTTTACTGAAAATAATTTACTGATTAAAAAATGGGATCGCATCAGAGCAATTAGAGATTTGACGCAAAAAAAGATAGAAGAAGTTCGCAATACTGGAAAACTTGGATCATCTCTGCAAGCTGAGGTCTGTATATATGCAAATTCATCTGATAAAGAAATCTTAGATAGCTTGAAAGATGACTTTAAATTTATATTAATTGTATCAAAAGTATTAGTTTATAAACATGATAACAATGATATAAAAATTGATGTAAATATATCAAAAAATAAAAAATGTGAACGTTGCTGGCACTATACTGAAGATGTTGGTCATGATGATATATATAAAGATATATGCATTAGATGTGCCGAAAACTTACATAATAAATGACACATGAATAGTTATAGTTTTGTACTGATAGAAGAAGGATACTGGTTTTGATTCACAACAGATTTATAACTAACATTTTAAATCTTAATAATACATTATATTTTATTAGCATACTGTCATTAGTTTTCTTAGATAGAGTAACTAAGATTTATTATAAAAATCTATTGTATTCTGGCAGCAATTTAAAAGTTTTTTCGTTTTTAGATTTCACGCTTGTATACAACTATGGAGCTGCTTTTGGTATGCTATCAGATCAGCAATCCTGGCAAAGATATTTACTAATATTTATTGGGATTATTGCATCAATATTTATGTTAATATTTTTATATAAATTAGATGCTGATAAAAATACTTCAAATATTAGAATTAAATTTGCTACTATATTAATATTAAGTGGAACTCTTGGAAATATCTCTGATAGAATCTACCATGGATATGTAATAGATTTCATATCCATGCATTACAATGATTTTTACTTTCCAGTATTTAATATCGCTGATATTATGATAAGCGTAGGATTTTTGTTTTTTATTACAAATGAGTTTATGTTAAAAAGTTTAAACAATTATAAAAATCAATGAATTTAAAAAATTAATAAAATGCTAGATCTTTATAAAAAACATATAGTTTTAGGAATGACTGGTAGCATAGCTTGTTATAAAACAGCAGAATTAACTAGAAGATTAATAAGTAATGGGGCAACAGTAGATGTTGTGATGACAAAATCTGCACAAAAATTTATTACTCCACTTACAATGCAAGCCTTATCTGGTAGACCAGTTTTTACTGAAGAAAATGAGGATAAATTTTACAATGGTATGACTCATATAAGTCTTGGACGTTATGACTTAATATTAATAGTACCAGCAAGTGCAAATTTCATAGCAAAAATAGCTAATGGAATAGCAGATGATTTATTATCGTCAATCTGTTTAGCTAGAAAATGTCCATTATTTATAGCACCAGCGATGAATAAAGAAATGTGGAGTAATATATGCACACAAAGAAATATTAATCAATTAAAAAAAGATAGCATAACTATTATAGGACCATCTTCTGGACAGCAAGCATGTGGTGATATCGGTATTGGTAGGTTATCAGAGATTACTTATATAGTTAATCAAATAATAGCTTCATTACAGAATAAAATATTAAAAGGAAAAAGAATACTTATAACTGCCGGACCAACTATTGAACTAATTGATCCTGTTAGGTTTATTAGTAATAGATCTTCCGGTAAGACTGGTTACTCTATAGCAAGAGCAGCAAATGAATTTGGAGGAGTAGTAACAATGATCACTGGCCCAACATCATTGGATATTCCTGATAATATTGAATTCCATAAAGTAAAAACTGCTGAAGAAATGTATGAAGCTGTGATGAACAATATCCATAAGACTGACATATTTATATCTGTAGCAGCTGTATGTGATTGGAAAATAAAAAAATTTAGTAATCATAAAATTAAAAAAGATAGCAATTTAAAAACTATTCCTAACCTTTCATTAGTTTTTAATAAGGATATTCTAGCAGAAGTAGCTAAGATTGATAATGGCCCTTGGTGTGTAGGTTTTGCTGCAGAAACAGATGATTTAGATAAAAATGCTAGAATGAAACTTTTAAATAAAAAAGTACAATTGATAGTAGGTAATTTGGCTAATGAAACATTTGAGTCAGATACAACAACATTAGTGCTCTTTGACTCTAATGGATCGTATAAATTCCCTAAAATGAGTAAAATGCAAGCAGCAAGAAAGTTGATGCTTGAAATTTACAATAGAATAAAAATATTTTAATTAAGAATATGTCCAAAATTTCAATAGAAATAAAAATATTAGATGATCGCATAATAAAATTATGGGGAACTCCAACCTATCAAACAGATCTTGCTGCTGCCATAGATCTCTACGCATGTATAGATAATACAATAAAAATAAAACCAGGAAATCCTGCTCAACTATTATCATCTGGAATATCTATACATATGAATGATAAAAATATGATGGCAATGATACTACCAAGGTCTGGATTAGGACATAAGAAAGGTCTAGTGTTAGGGAATACAGCAGGAGTAATTGATGCAGATTATTCAGGCACTATATTAATGAGTGTTTGGAATAGAAACACCGTTGAATCAAACATAGATATAGAAATTGTCCCGGGAGAAAGAATAGCTCAAATGATATTCCTCCCTATAATAAGGCCAAGTTTTAAAATTGTCGAAAATTTCTCATCTCAAAATCCTAGAGGAGAAAGAGGCTTTGGATCAACAAATGCATAAAAAAATAACTGATTAGCTCAATTTAGCATTTGTTGAAAAAAAATCAACAATAGCCTCCATTGCTTCTTCTGAGTCTATTCCAATAGTCTCTATTTTAATATTTGAGCCATTGCAAGCAGCCAGCATCATAACACCCATTATGCTTTTTGCATTTACTCTGCGAGAGTTGCTAGAAATAAAAATATCACTTTGAAAACTACTAGCAATATTGGTCAATTTAATAGACTCAGTCGCATTTAAACCATATTCATTATTGACAGTAACATTTTTGGCTAACATAATACACACTATTTATAAATAAATTGAAGTATAAAGTCTAATTTGCTTTTTTCTCTAAAAAATCTACGAAGATATTTGCAATATCAAGACCGGTTTGATCTGAAATCTCTACAAAACAAGTAGGACTGGTTACGTTTATTTCAGTTAAGTATTCACCTATTACATCTAAGCCAATTATATAAAGACCACGCTTATATAACTTATTGTAAACTATATTAGCTATATTAATATCTTGTTCAGATAATTTTTGAGCTCTACCCTTTCCTCCAGCAGCCAGATTGCCTCTGTGTTCACCAGACAAAGGCAATCTGGCTAAACAGAATGGAATTATTTTATCACCGACAATTAGTATCCTCTTGTCTCCGTTAGATATATCAGATATATACTTTTGAGCCATAACAGTAGTTTTACTGTTATTTGTAGAAACCTCTAAGATAACATTTAAATTTGAATCGCCTTCTTTTATCCTAAAAATACCAACTCCACCCATTCCATCAAGTGGCTTAACTATAATATCTTTATGTAAATAACAAAAATCTTTCAAAAAATCTATATTACTAGTAACTACTGTGGGTGCTATTAATTCCGGAAATTCCATTATAGATAATTTTTCAGGATGATTACGTATTGCGCTAGGACTATTAAAAATCTTCACACCTTGTTTTTCTGAAATTTCTAATAAATGAGTTGTATAGAGATATTCTAAATCAAAAGGTGGATCTTTACGCATCAATACCACATCAAAATTATTCAACGGCATTTTAAAAAAGCTATCATTAACAGACCACCATTTCTTTTCACTTAAATTTCCAGCAATAGATATTGACTTACTATTTGACTTAACTATATTATCAGAATCAATAAAGATATCACTCTGCATTGCAATGCTGATATGATGATTTCTATCAATCAAAGCTCGCATCACAGCAACAGAAGTATCTTTATGTACCTTCAAAGAATTTATAGGATCGATGATAAATAAAACATGCATAAAAGCAACCTTAGTCTACATGGCTCGTATAAAATAATCAGAAACGAGCCACAGAGTCATAATAGATAATCAAAATATTTTATATTTTATTGAAAGGTAATAAATAATATCAATCTTTATTAGGCATAGTCTTTTTGTTAGGAGCAAGCATCATTACCATTTGCCTTCCTTCTAATTTTGGCATAGACTCTACTACAACAGAATCTGATAAATCTTTGCGAATTCTCTCTAATACGCGCATGCCTAATTCTTGATGAGCCATCTCGCGGCCTCTGAAACGCAATGTTACCTTAGCTTTATCCCCTTCCTCCAAAAAACGTCGCAAATTTTTAAGCTTGACATGATAATCACCATCATCAGTAGAAGGCCTAAATTTTACTTCTTTTACCTGAATTACTTTTTGTTTAGCTTTTGCCTCAGCTTGACGTTTCTGTTCTTTATATCTAAATTTACCGTAATCCATCAATCGGCAAACTGCAGGTATAGCATTAGGGGCGATTTCAACCAAATCCACCTGATGCTGTTCAGAAAGTCTTAAAGCCTCAGAAATCTTTACAATCCCTAATTGCTCCCCATTTATTCCTATAAGACGCACCTCGGGGATACGGATTTCACCATTGATGCGATTAGTTTTTTCGGTGACGATATCAAAAACTCCTAAAAAATATTTATCTTGTAATCTAAGAAGCTACTACGCGCTTCATGGATATATCTGAATGCAAACGAATTATAAAATCTTCCAAGCTCATAAGCCCAAGATTCAAAGAACCATGACATCGAACTGAAATGTTAACATTATTTTTCTCATTTTCACCAACAACAATAATATAAGGTATCTTTTTTATACTATGTTCACGAATTTTACGTCCGATTTTTTCATTACGCAAATCAATCTCAACTCTAAATTCTTTGCTCAATAAAATTGAATAAATTGATTTTGCATATTCGATAGATTGTTCTGATATGCAACATATAACTACCTGAACTGGAGCTAGCCATAATGGCATTGCTCCAGAATAGTGCTCAATTAAAATACCTATAAAGCGCTCCATAGATCCTAGTATAGCTCTATGAATCATGACTGGATTTTGGCGGCAGTCATCACTATCAACATATTCAGCATCTAATAGATTAGGCATTGAAAAATCAACTTGTATAGTTCCACATTGCCAACTCCTACCAATAGCATCTTTAAGAGTATATTCAATCTTTGGTCCATAAAAAGCTCCTTCCTCTTTATTAATAGAGAAATTACAACCAATATTATTTAAACTCTCCATTAAAGCAGATTCGGCTTTGTCCCAAATTAAGTTACTACCTATTCTTTTCTTAGGCCTAGTTGCAACACTGTATGTAATATCGTTGAAACCAAAATCCATGTATACTTTTTGCAACAATTTTGTAAACAAAGTACATTCTTCATGTATTTGGTTTTCTGTACAGAATATATGACCATCATCTTGCGTAAACCCACGTAATCTCATTAATCCATGTAAAGAACCGGAAGATTCATTTCTATGGCAATTGCCAAATTCTCCGTACCTAACAGGAAGCTCTTTATAAGAATGTAGTTTAGAGTTAAATATTTGTATATGACCTGGACAATTCATTGGTTTTAAAGCATAGGTTCTATTTTCAGAATTGACAGTAAACATATTTTCACGATAATTTTCCCAATGTCCTGTTTTCTTCCATAATGACACATCTATTATCTGAGGAGCTTTTACCTCTTTATATCCATTCTTATAATAAACATCCCTCATATAATATTCAACTTGTTGCCATATTAATAAACCATTAGTATGCCAAAACACCAAACCAGGAGCTTCTTCTTGAAAATGAAACAAATCAAGATCCTTTCCTATTTTACGGTGATCGTTGTTTTCTGCAAGTTTTAACATTTCTAAATATTTATTTAGATCATTCTTAGTTACCCATGCTGTTCCATATATCCTTTGTAACATCTCATTATTACTATCACCATGCCAGTAAGCACCAGATAATTTCAATAATTTAAAATATTTTAAGTATCCAGTTGATGGAACATGAGGACCTTTACATAAATCTACAAAAACACCTTCTCTATAAATAGATATTTTTTCATCAGTTGGTATTTTGGATATTAGCTCAATCTTATAAAATTCACCTCGGTCTTTAAAAAAATCTATAGCATAATTTCTATCCCACTCCTCTCTAATGATATCCTCATTTCTAAGAGAAATATCCATCATTCTCTTCTCAATCATATCAAGGTCATCTTCACTAAATGACTTTTTACAGGAAATGTCATAGTAAAAACCATTTTCTATCACTGGGCCTATTGCTATTTGTGCATCTTTGAATAATTCTTTAATAGCATAAGCAAGTAAATGTGCTGTTGAATGTCTTATTATAGTCAACCAATCACTATCACTTTTTTTTATCAATCTGACTTGAGCATTACTTTTTATAGAGAATTTAGTGTTTACTATACCTAATTGTTTACCATCCATATCTACTTGCGCAGCAATTATTTCTTCAGGATTACAATTAATATCTCTAATTAATTGTGAAACTGTAACCTGATCCTTATAACTAAGCTGAACACCATCTGGAAAGGTAATTATTATCATCAAATATCCGCTATCTAAAAATTAACAGTTAGAACAATACTAGCAAAAATAAATTTTGCCTGGTATAGCAGAAAAATAATATTAAAAACAAATTTCTCTGTAATGGCAAATAAAGTATGCATGCTAGAACGTAAAATAATTTAAGTTATTGACTCAGATAAGATAACAATTTGTGCTATATATGTTCCATATCTATGATGAGCAATCAAATTGCTAACATTAATCATCATATAAATGGTAGGCGGTATTGGAATCGAACCAACGACCTCTACGATGTCAACGTAGCGCTCTAACCGTCTGAGCTAACCGCCTTCATAAGGTTGTAATTCTATATCTTATTTGAAAAATCTGCAAATAAAAACATAATACATATTTACAGTAATATCATTTGACTGATGAGTTAGTAACACATTTATTCACCGCATTTATTATTTCTTGAATTTTAGTAGATGACTTTACACCAGGTTCTATTTCAACTCCACTACTTATGTCAACAGCCCAAGGGTGCAAATAGTTTATAGAGTCAACGATATTATTTATAGTCAAGCCACCAGATAATATTATAGGTCTTTTATGCATTAATTTGGAGCATATAGGCTTTAGTATATCATGATTAAAAGTCTTCCCACTTCCACCATAACTACAACTATAGCTATCAAATAACCATCCATCTGCATTAATATACTTTAAGCACTCATCTAACAGAATATTGCTAGAGTGTAGTTTAGGAGAACCAACACGGAAGGTTTTGAGATATTTTTGTTTAAAACTATCGCATAATTCTGGAGACTCATCACCGTGAAACTGCAGATAATCAGGATAAATAGCATCTTGAATCTCTTTAACCCTATCTGTTGATGCATCAACAAATAAAGCAACCAAATCCACAAATGGCGGTATTTCTTTTTTTAATGCAATTGCCCTATCTAGCGAAATGAAACGTTTACTTTTTTCATAAAAAACCATACCTAAAGCATCTATTCCTGAGTTTACAGCAGAAATAATATCTTCTTCTCTGGTGAATCCACAGATTTTTATTCTAACTCTATCATTAATCATAATAATTATTTTAAAAATGCAAAAAAAATTGATTATCAAATTTTTTTTTATTTATGCAAAAATTAGATGGGTATTCAACATCCATTAAATATAAGCCATTAGGAGAGAAGGTAGCCCCCCCTTTTGTTCTATCTTTAGCTAACAATAATTCTTTAATCCAAATAGGATCTTTATTACTCCGCCCAATACAAATTAATGAACCAACTATATTACGAATCATATGGTGAAGAAAAGCATTGGCAATTATAGTAAAAATTATGAATGGTCCATGTTTTTGGATATTAGCACTATAAATAGTCCTAATAGGAGTTTTTGATTGACATTGTGATGATCTAAAACTGCTAAAGTCATGTTTTCCTACCAATAAATTAACAGCACTTTTCATCAATTCAATATCTAAAATATAAAAATTCCATCCAACTAATTCATTATAAATGGCAGAACGTACTTTTGAACAATATATAATATAAGAATAAGTTCTAGATATTGCGCTAAAACGGGCATGAAAATTTTTATCTACCAATTGAGCCCATGTTACAGAAATAGACTTAGGTAAAAAAGAATTGACTCCTCTGATCCAAGATTCAATTTCTCTGTTTAGATTTGTATCAAAATGTATTACCTGATTAACAGCATGCACTCCTGCATCAGTACGCCCAGCACAAACTACTCTAGTTTTCTTGGATCCAGAGAAATTATACAAAGCATTTTCTATAATATCTTGTATTGAGCAAGAATTAGATTGAGTTTGCCATCCACAGAAACCAGAACCATTGTAAGAAATGCCCATAGCAATTCTATACATACTAAAAACACTCTTTAATTTTTAATTAAAAATATAAAATCTGAATACTGAAGCAATAAAAGTAACAGCGTAAAATGCTAATACTTTTATTGCAATATAAATATCTAGAATTCTCCTAAAACTATACGCAACATACGTCGTAGAGGTTCAGCAGCTCCCCATAACAACTGGTCTCCAACTGTAAAAGCACTTAGATATTTTGGACCCATAGACAACTTACGTAGACGACCTACTGGAATATCTAAAGTCCCAGTTACTGCAATTGGAGTTAATTTCGATATGGTTTCTTCTTTATTGTTAGGAATTACCTTCGCCCATTTTGTGCCTGCATTTATAATATCTTCTATTTCTTCTAATGAGATATCTTTTTTAAGTTTTAAGGTAAGTGCTTGACTGTGACATCGCATAGCACCTATACGAACACATAAGCCATCTATATTTATAGAATTAGATGTTCCGTGACCAAGAATTTTATTGGTTTCAGCTCCAGCTTTCCACTCTTCTCTAGATATACCATTACCAAGATCTTTGTCTATCCATGGTATTAAGCTTCCAGCTAATGGAACTCCAAAATTCTTTTGAGGCAAATTGCTACTATTCTGAAGACATAAAACTTTCCTATCAATCTCAAGAATTGCTGAAGCTGGATCATCCAATAAATCAGACACTGATTTGTTTATAAATCCAAACTGATTTAGCAGTTCACGCATGTGTTGAGCACCACCACCAGAAGCTGCTTGATAAGTCATTGAGGTAGCCCATTCGATAAGATTACTATTGAATAGCCCAGCTAAACCCATCAACATACAACTTACAGTACAATTTCCACCTATAAAATCTTTAATACCTTTTTGTAGAGCAGAATCTATAACTGAACGATTAACTGGATCAAGAATAATAATGGCATCATCATTCATTCTGAGGGTACTGGCAGCATCTATCCATATGCCTGTCCAACCATCTTTTCTGAGTTTACCATGTACTTGTGTTGTATAATCACCACCTTGGGCGGTAACAATAATTGGTAATTTTTTTAATTCTTTAATATCGTAAGAATCTTTTAATTTTCCTGCCCCATCAGCCCATTCTGGAGCATCAGCACCAGCATTACTACTAGAAAAAAAAACTGGTTCTATGAAAGAAAAATCCCCCTCATCTCTCATTCTTTTCATAAGAACAGAACCTACCATCCCACGCCATCCTACTAAACCGACTGCTTGAACCATTTTTATTCACTCTTGCAAAATAAGTTTTAAATAAAACTAGATTGTATTTAATTAAGAAAATACAAACAAATTTTTATGGAAGCTAAGCCATCCTTAATTCATTAATGACAGCATCTCCCATTTCAGATGTTCCAACTTTGTTAGTTCCATTTTCATAAATATCAACAGTACGAAATCCATTGGCTAGAACATTATGTACTGCCTTATCTATCAAATTAGCATAATCTGATAAATCAAGCGAATATCTTAATAACATTGAAGCTGATAATATAGTTGCCAAAGGATTTGCTATTCCCTTTCCTGCTATGTCAGGAGCAGAACCATGGCTTGGTTCATACAACCCTTGGTTATTAGAATTTAACGAAGCAGAAGGCAACATTCCTATAGACCCAGTCAACATTGCTGCCTCATCTGACAATATGTCGCCAAATAAGTTTCCTGTAACAATTACATCAAATTGACATGGATTCTTTACAAGCTGCATAGCTGCATTGTCAATATACATATGAGTTAGCTCTACATTAGGATATTCTTTAGCAGTATCAGTCATTATGTCTCTCCAGAATTGAGAAGTTTCTAGGACATTTGCCTTATCTACACTACATAATCTTTTGCTTCTTTTCATTGCTGACTCAAATGCCACCTTAGCTATCCTGCGTACTTCAGACTCTGCATATCGCATTGTATCAAAACCTTCACGCTCTCCAATAAAATTACCATCATTTGCATTTCTAACACCTCTAGGTGTTCCAAAATACACATCTCCAGTTAACTCACGAACTATCAATAAATCTAATCCTGAAACAACTTCTGGCTTTAATGTTGATGAGTTTGATAAATCATCATATAAAAAAGCAGGTCTCAAATTAGCGAATAAACCTAAGCTTCTACGCAACCCCAAAATTGATTGTTCTGGGCGTAATTCTCTAGGTAAATGATCATATTTCCAGTCACCAACAGCACCAAAAAGCACAGCTTGGGAATTTTTTGCCAAATCTAAAGTAGATTTAGGCAAAGGATGCTCAAATCTATCAAAAGCAGCACCTCCTACTAAGGCTTCTTTCATTTCAATGTTTAAACCCAATGAAGATAGAACACGGACTGCTTGTTCAACAATTTCAGGTCCTATTCCATCACCAGCTAAAACAGCAATACTCTTAGTCATCTTCCCTACCTAATAGCAATTATTAATTTAAAAATAAATACTCAAATATTTAACCAAGGATGTTCCTTTAAATGAACATCTTCAAACTCTCTAATATTTTCTTTATGTTGCAATGTAAGACTTATGTCATCAAGTCCATTAACTAGACAATATTTTCTGAATGGTTCTATATCAAAATTTATCTTTTTACCATCAGTTGTTATAACAACCTGATTAATTAAGTCTACTTTAATTCTATAACCAGGTTGATTCTTTACTAACTCAAACAAAGAATCTACATCATTTTCAGATAATACAATCGGCAATAAACCATTCTTGAAACTATTATTAAAAAATATATCGGCATAAGATGGGGCTATAATAACCCTAAAACCATATTGGGTAAGAGCCCAAGGTGCATGTTCTCTACTTGATCCGCAACCAAAATTTTTCCTAGTAAGCAATATAGTAGAATTTTTATACCTATCTTTATTAAGGACAAAATCTTTATTTAAAGGACGGATGCTATTATCCATTCCTGGTTCGCCATGATCCAAATATCTTAATTCATCAAACAAATTTGGACCAAAACCTGTACGCTTAATCGATTTTAAAAATTGCTTAGGGATAATAAGATCGGTATCGACATTCTCTCTATCTAACGGAGCTACTAGACCTTCATATACATTGAATTCTTGCATAGTGTAATAATACTTAATTATCAAATTCTCTATAATCTACAAAATGACCAGCAATTGCTGCAGCTGCCGCCATAGTAGGGCTTAATAAGTGTGTTCTACTGCCTTGACCTTGACGTCCCTCAAAATTACGATTGGAGGTTGATGCACAACGTTCTCCAGGATTTAATTTATCAGAGTTCATAGCTAAACACATAGAACAACCAGGATCTCTCCATTCGAAACCAGCATCAATAAAGATCTTATCAAGACCTTCTTTTTCAGCTTGTTTTTTTACCAACCCAGAACCAGGAACTACCATGGCTAATTTAATATTAGAAGATATTCTCCTTCCATTAACCACAGAAGCTGCAGCACGTAAATCTTCGATTCTAGAATTAGTACAAGATCCTATAAAAACTTTATCTATTTGTATATCAACTATAGGCGTATCTGGCAAAAGCCCCATATATGATAAAGCCCTCTCTATACTATTTCTTTTGACAGGATCTTTCTCATTATTGGGATTAGGAACTTTTGCACTAACAGGCAGAACCATCTCTGGAGATGTTCCCCAAGTTACTTGTGGCTGTATTTTGTTAGCATCTATAGTGATAATACTATCAAAAATAGCTCCTTCATCGCTATGTAGACTTTCCCAATATTTTACAGCCTTATCCCACATTTCACCTTTAGGAGAAAATGGTAAGCCATTAAAATAACTGATTGTTTTGGAATCAACAGCTACCAGACCTGATCTTGCACCAGCTTCAATAGCCATGTTGCAAATAGTCATTCTACCTTCCACAGACAAATCAGAAATAGCCTTGCCAGCAAATTCTATTGCATAACCTGTGCCACCTGCTGTGCCTATTACACCAATAATATAAAGAATAATATCTTTTGCTGAGCAGCCATCTGGCACAACACCTTCTACATTTATTAGCATATTTTTATTTTTCTTCATCAATAATGTTTGAGTTGCTAAAACATGCTCAACATCAGAAGTTCCTATGCCAAATGCTAATGCTCCTATTGCACCATGGGTGCTAGTATGAGAATCACCGCAAACAATTGTCATGCCTGGTAGAGTAGCACCTTGTTCTGGACCGACAACATGAACTATTCCTTGTCGCAAATCATTCATTTTGAATTCAACTATGCCATATTTTTCACAGTTGTTATCTAAAGTATCTACTTGTAGCTTAGATATAGGATCATCTATCCCATTGCCACGATTACTCGTTGGAACATTATGATCTGCTACAGCTAAATTAGCATTTATACGCCATGGCTTCCTATTAGATATAGATAATCCTTCAAAAGCCTGAGGACTAGTTACCTCATGAAGTAAATGTCTATCAATATAAATTAAACTTGTGCCATCTGACTCTTTTCGAACAACATGCGCATTCCAAAGTTTGTCATACAGAGTTTTTGCCATAAAAACCTCTTAAAAAATAATAATTATAAGAAATTTATAGATAATACATTAAATATAAAACTGTATCTATAAACCACATTGACCCCTATATCTCAAAACATGATCCATCAGGACTATAGCTAGCATAGCTTCTCCTATAGGAACTGCTCTTATACCTACACAAGGATCATGCCTACCAAATGTTTGTACTAAGCATTGGTTATTTTCTCTATCTACAGATTTTTTTGCTATTCTAATACTAGAAGTAGGCTTAATAGCTAAAGAAACAGTAATATCTTGACCAGTTGAAATACCACCTAATATACCACCAGCATTATTTGTTAAAAACCCAGAAGGAGTAATTTCATCACCATGCGTGGATCCAAGCTGAGATATAGAATCAAAACCAGATCCTATTGAAACACCTTTTACAGCATTTAATCCCATCATTACATGAGCTATGTCGGAATCTAATCTATCATAAATAGGTTCACCTAAACCACATGGTAAATTTTCTGCCAGTATCTCTATGCGAGCCCCAACAGAATTTCCATCTTTTCGTAAATCATCCATGTAGTTTTCAAGCTCTTGAACTATTTTTTGGTTTGGTGAGAAAAATGGATTATCTATTTCACTCCAAGATACAAAAGGTATTTTTATAAATCCTAACTGGCTCATGTATCCACGAATAATAATATTTTTATGCTTTAAAAGCCATTTTTTAGCAATTGCACCAGCGGCAACTGTAGGAGCAGTTAATCTTGCTGAAGACCTACCTCCTCCCCTAGGATCCCTAATTCCATACTTATGCCAATATGCATAATCAGCATGGCCAGGTCTAAAAGTATCTTCTATATTATCGTAATCTTTACTACGAGCATCTGTATTTCTTATAAGCAACCCAATAGGAGCACCAGTTGTTTGTCCCTTATATAATCCTGATAGAATTTCAACTTTATCCTCTTCTTGTCTCTGAGTAACATGGCGAGATGTTCCTGGACGACGTCTATCTAGCTCATTTTGAATATCAGAAACACTAAGTTCCATACCAGGTGGGCATCCGTCAACTACACAACCAATGGCAGGACCGTGCGATTCACCGAAATTAGTTACAGAAAATAACTTACCTAAAGAATTACCAGACATATCTTATCGCATAAAATGTGTTGAGTTGTTCACTTAATTACTACTAGAATACAACCATAATATACTTTTCTTAAATATAGAATCAAAAAATCTATTGATAATCTTCATCTATGAACAAGATAATTAGAATATTATGAATAAGAGAATTAAGCACTTGAATCAAAAAATTGTTTAAATATTATAAAATAGAGGACCTTTTACATATAGCATCCCATGCCGCATATATTAACTCCGGTTTATTGTTTGATAAAGATGCTGTATGAGATAGAGTTCTGCGCCATAATCCAGCACCATTGGTGCCTTTAAATAAATTAAGCATTGGTTGAACTATAGCACGAAGTTGTACCCCCTTGTTTATTTCAATATGAGCGTATTCAATTAAAATATTTATTAAATTATTGTAATCAAATACACCTTCTTCCTTGTAGAAAGCAGATTCTATATCTAATAAAAAAAGTGGATTAGACATGATACAACGTCCAATCATAAATCCATCAACAAAATTTTCTATATTTCTTATGGAATCTATACTAGATATACCTCCATTCAAAACAATCACGGCATCTGGAAAGTCTTTTTTTAGCTTGTATACATAATCGTATTTTAGTGCAGGAATCTCTCTGTTCTTTTTTGGAGAAAGGCCTCTCAAAACAGCATTTCTTGCATGAACTATGAACACATTACAACCAATATCATGAATTTTACCAACAAAATCTCTAATGAATTGATAAGAATCAACGTAATCTATCCCAATACGATGTTTTATTGATACAGGGATGCTAACAGCATCCATTATAGCCTTTAAACAATCTATCACTAGATTAACATCTTTCATTAGGTAAGCGCCAAATGAACCATTTAAAACTCTACTTGATGGACATCCACAATTTATATTAATTTCATCATAACCACACTTTTCTCCTATACGAGCAGATTTTGCTAAATCTACAGGATCATTACCACCTAATTGAAGAGCAATAGGATGCTGTGAATTATCAAAAAGTAAATATTTAGAAAAAATATTTTTGTTTCTAATTAAAGCAGCGGTGGTAACCATCTCCGTATATAGGCGAACATGAGAATTTAGACATCTATAAAGGAAACGACAATGTCGATTAGTTACTCCAAGCATTGGAGCAACACAAAATTTCCAAGAGTCCTTGTTAATAGTTTCCACTTTTATGACTAATAATCTCTATTTTAGGGAAAATCCTAATTTTATTAACATCAATAATCTTTTGATTCCCTAAAGGTAATTTGAGGATAAAATTACATAAAAATATTAATATCTAACTGAATCAGCTATATATCTATATATTATATTGAATTTTATATGCCTTGATACTACTCAAAATCTCTTCATGTGCGTTTCTACTGTCTTTCCACCCTTTTATTTTAACCCATTTTCCTCTTTCAAGATCTTTATAATGCTCAAAAAAATGCTGTATGCGTTTTATTTCATTTTCTGGGAAATCTGTATATGAGTTTATATTACTATATGTTGCATATATCCTGCTTATAGGAAGTGCCAGTATTTTAGAATCAATACCAGACTCGTCTTCCATTTCTAACATTCCAATAGCTCTACATTTAATAACAGATCCTGCTTGTACGGGAAATGGTGTAACTACAAGAACATCAGATGGATCGCCATCTTTAGAAAGAGTTTTAGGTATATATCCATAATTGCAAGGATAATTCATGGAAGTCAGGATAAAACGATCTACAAAAATAGCACCAGTTTCTTTATCAACTTCATATTTAACTGGCATTGAATTCATAGATATCTCTACAACCACATTGAATTCTTCCGGAATATTATCACCAGATGTTACATTACTTAAACTCATAAAAATATAAACCTTTAAATAAAAAATTCACTGTTACTTTAGTATATGATTAACTCTTGTTTGTTTTGCCATCATCTATATCATTAAAAAATAATCCAGGTAAAGGCGCACTATCAAAATACTGATCATCTATCTCTTGCTTATCTTTACTTGTTTCTTTATCTGAATATTGAAACATTTCATTGTTATTTAAGTCATTAGCTAATACTTCAATTGAAGATTTATAACTATTATTGATTATTTTTGGAATAAATAAATCATCATTACAGTTTAAGGATTTAAGCAATTGAGATATTGCCTCCTCTACTTTATTAAGACATTTATACAAAATACTTAATAATACATGAATTTGAGAATCATCTCTTATCCCTAAACTTTTGTTGAAGTAATAATCAGCTTGTCCCCATAACTGTGCATGTAAGCATAAAATACCTAGTGTATTTAACAAATCTGGATCATCCCCATAAACATCTATCCAAGACTCAACTTTAGATAAACGTCTAGATATTTGCTCTGGTTTACATTTTGTGTATTCATAAAGAAGCTTATTATTAAGGTTCTTTGAAAGAACTGATTCTAACAATTTTTCTGATTCTGCATAATCACCATCACTAAAAAAAGCCCTAGAAGAAACTAAAGCTATTTCAGGCAATAAACGTTCATTTTGACTAAAATTTTTCCATTGTTGTTTCCATGGCAAACCTTTGTTTTTCATATCTTTCAGAAGTTCTGAGCCAGACTTGTTTATTACATCATACAAGAAGTTTTTATCTATATCGTAGTCATATAACAGTAACCTAGCAAGATCAATTGCCTTAATATTATTTCCCAACATGATTTCTACTTTCAATGATAATTGCAAAATAACAGAATACTGGATGTCTATTATATCGTTAAGTTTTAATAAACATTCAGCAGCCTCTTCTGGCAAATTCATATCTATAAGAATAGAAGATTTCAACGTTAATAAATCTTCAATTAGTTCTGAACTATTACTTGAAAGAACTTCTGCATGTCTTATCATTTTCATAGACTCATCATTTTTGCCTAGCAAAAAATATGCTTTAGCAGCTGACAATGAAACGATAATTTTTGATCGGATATCAATATCAGAATTTACCAATTTTGAAAATATTTCTGAAGCTTCAACGATCCTATTTTCTAAAAAAAATAGCCATCCCTGTTCAATACTTCTTTTATTAAATTCCAATAATTTCCTTTTTCTATATGAATTGATCCTAGGAAATATAGTAAAAACATAATAAAATAATTTAAATGTATAATAAAGCAATAGATTGAGTAATATTATTATAAAAAAAGCCGATAGTACTGATAGGCGTAGATGCCAGGAATTAAATTCCACAACAATATAATTGTACTTATTGTCAGGAAAAGATAAACTTAACAAAAAAATACAACAGACTATAAGAAGTTTATAAAACCAAGAACGCATATATCAAGTACCCATAATTGATTAGTCATAACATAATTTTTTTATGCTATTTAAACTTCTAGATATATCAGGAAGTTTATTTTCGATGTTTAAAGAATTAATAGCTCTAGCTATCTCTAAGGCTTCCAGTACATTAGTAGCATTAATATCAAAAAACGTATTTATTGTCTCTATTATACAATTCATACTAGATCTTAATAAAAAAGGCTGATTAATAACCAAAGAAAACTGTGCTATGGAAATTTGCTGTATTAGTAACAAATCTATATTTCTATAATTAGAATTTGGCACATCATCAACTTTTCTTAACTCTATGACATTAGATAATCTGTTAATCAAAGATTTCATAATCTTGCTCATATTGTCAAAAATTCTATTAGTAAAAAATGACCAGTAACTAACTAAAGATTTATCACTGCAATTTTCAGTACCGACTATAATATTCACACATTCATTGCTTGGTAAAAATTTTTTATTAGCAAGACCTGCTTTTATAAGATCCGATAATTTACTCAATCTTTCCATATTATCCGCAGTATCGATAATACGAATACTACGTAGTGCTGATAAATCTATTTTAATATCTTCTAATAACTTTTTGAACAACAAGTTATTAGAAGATACTTCATTTACAAATAGTATAATAGACTCCAGCGTAGATGCTGTGCCTTCAATATTTTTACCAATAGACAACTGACAGTTTGCAATAAATAACAATCTATCTATTTCCTTTATTAATAATTCATCTTTCGAAGAATTAGTCAAGTGAAATAAGTAATCTTGTTTATGTTTTATATCAATAAGTACTTTATTAACCTTAGATAATAAATCATTATCACGATTTATTATCTTTTCTTCCAATGAATTGATTTTATTGATGTTATCTAATTTTTCGAATTCAATATAATTTATTACTTGTTTTTTAAGAAAAAAGAAAAGAAGAATAAAAACAAAAAATAATAAAAAAACCAATGATATTTTTTTAAAATAACGCATAGATGCTTACATTTCCAGTATTTTTAAAAAAATTATAATATAATTGCTTATATAAAAGAATATAAAACTTTATCAACCTAAATATCAACACATGCCTTAATAATAGATTCGTTATAAGGCAAACAATCTTTTATGACAAGCTTATCTGAAACTCCACATTCTATTAAATAATTTAATAAAAAATCATAAATTCTTTCATGGGTAACTATGAATTTACAACTATTAAACCAGTTACTAAGATTTAAAAAAACTATATTATCAATAGTAGCTTTTATACTTTCTATACTAGTGAATAGCCATATGACTATAGGAGTTTCCTGAGAAATTTTTTTTAATTGGTCTGAATCATGTTGAGACCATTGTATATTATCTCTACAATATACAGAACATAGATCCACTTCACAATACTCAGAAACTTTATTAACAAGCCAATCTCTACCTTTGTTTCCTCTAACAAAAAGAAATCTTTTACCGTATAAATTCTGCTTTTTTAGAACTTCCCATAGAGATTCGGAATCTAGTTTCGCCTTAGAATCATCAGGATTCAATATTGTTAATAAATCTATATTAACAAAACCAGAAGAACGAAAACTATCAGCAGTTGCGTTACCTACTGTAACTACTGAAGTTTTGAGAGGCCACTTCTTTATAAGGCCATAAGTTTTATTTATTTGAACTAGATAAGATCTAACAGCATTACTACTTGAAAAAAAAATAAAATCATAGATCTCTGGCGAAGGAACATTATGCAAATCCAAAGGTTCAATTCTTAAAGAAGGAAGAGATAAAGACTTAAAACCAATACTGCTGAGACTATCAGATAGTATTTTATTATTGTTTGGTCTTGTTAAAATAAAAACTTTTTTGGAAAGCATATATTCCAATATCGCAGAGATTTATAAAAATAAAAAACCTGTATTAAACATTATGTAAGATCTCATAAGCACCTTTGCTCAATAAATCATTAGCTACACTTTCACCCAGAATCTGCCAATTATCAACATCAACAGATCCATTTGAATGGATAACTTTTTTACCATCTATAGAAGAAACCATCGCCCTTAGGAAAATATTTCTATCTTCTATATAAGCATTAGCAGCCAAAGGTACCTGGCATGACCCTCCTAATACCTTCATGACAATTCTCTCTGTCTTAACACATATTGTAGTATCATTACACGATAGAGATGCTACTAAATCTCTAATGTCAATTCTATCATTTCTGATTTGTATTCCTATAGCACCCTGGCCAGCTGCTGGTAAACTAATACTAGTATCTATATAAGATGATATGCGGTGACCTAAATTAATTCTTTCTAATCCTGCAGCTGCAAGTATTATTCCTGAATAATCTCCGTCATCTAACTTCTTTAGTCTAGAATCTACATTACCTCTCAAACATTTAACAGAAATTTTAGGATAAACAGACTTTAATTGAGCTTCTCTACGTAAACTAGAGGTTCCTACAATCGATCCAAGAGGTAACTCTTCTAAAGATGAATACTTGTTAGATGCAAAAACATCTCTAGGGTCGTGTCTTTTGAGAATAGAACAAATATCTAAGGAATCTGTCATCTCTGCAGGAACATCTTTCATGGAATGGACTGCCAGATCAGCATCACCATTCAACAAAGCTAATTCAATTTCTTTTACGAATAAGCCCTTTCCTCCAACTTTAGCTAAAGCCCTATCAAGTATCTTATCACCCTGAGTTACTATAACTAAAAAATCAATCATTACCTCTGGATATAATGATTTTATAAGATCACGAACATACTCCGCCTGTGCGGAAGCAAGTTTGCTAGCACGAGTAGCTATAGTTATTTTTTTATTCATTACACTTGTTTTATAAAAATATTATTAAAAATATAGTTAAAAGAATATATCATAAAGAATAAAACTTCTAACTATGTCTATCAAAATGTGTCCAACATATTAAACAACATAATGACAAGACATATTTAAAAATCAGCTATTTGATATATAAAATAGCTGAGGATAAACCTCAGCTATTTACTAAAGAACAGACTTAAGTAATTTACCCATTTCTGATGGATCTCTTGTGGTTCTTATTCCACATTCTTCCATAACTTCAAGTTTAGCAGAAGCTGTATCAGCACCGCCAGATATTAAAGCACCGGCGTGACCCATCCTCTTACCAGGAGGAGCGGTAACTCCAGCAATGAATCCAACAACTGGCTTTTTCATATTGTCTTTAGCCCAAATGGCAGCATTAACTTCATCAGGACCACCAATCTCTCCAATCATAATTACAGCATCTGTGTCTGGATCATCATTAAAAAGTTTTAGTATGTCTAAATGTTTTAATCCATTTATAGGATCTCCACCTATACCAACAGCGCTAGATTGACCGAGACCTAGCTCTGTAACCTGTGCCACAGCCTCATATGTTAGAGTTCCAGAACGACTAACTACGCCTATGCGACCTTTCCTATGTATGTGTCCAGGCATAATTCCTATTTTAATCTCATCAGGAGTAATGAGACCAGGACAATTAGGACCAAGCAATAAAGTTTTATTATTAATAGTGGACATTCTATTTTTAACTTCAAGCATGTCCTTCACTGGTATTCCCTCAGTTATACAGATAACTAATTCCAAATCTGCTTCAATCGCTTCCAATATAGCAGCTGCAGCGCCTGCTGGAGGAACATATATAACAGACACTGTTGCTCCAGTCTGCAACTTGGCTTCTTTAACAGAAGAAAAAATTGGAATGCCTTCAAAATCTTCACCTGCTTTTTTAGGATTAACTCCAGCGACAAAAGCATTTTTACCGTTTGCATAATCACGACACATGCGAGTATGAAACTGTCCTGTCTTGCCGGTAATACCCTGAGTAATGACTTTGGTATTTTTATTTATTAAAATCGACATTTGTAAAAATCCTTGGCAATTTTTATTTAACAGCAGAAACAACTTTAGTTGCAGCTTCAGCCATAGTATCAGCACTAATAATAGGCAATTTAGATTCAGCTAACATTTTCTTGCCTAATTCTTCATTAGTACCTTTCATTCTAACAACTAAAGGTACTTTCAGATTTACTGCTTTGCATGCCTCTATAACACCTTCAGCTATAACATCACAACGCATAATGCCACCAAAAATATTAACAAGAATAGCTTTTACAGACTTATTTTTTAGCATAATTTTAAAAGCTTCTGTGACTTTAGTTGCAGTAGCTCCACCACCAACATCAAGAAAATTTGCAGGCTCACCACCAAACAATTTTATTGTATCCATGGTTGCCATAGCTAAACCAGCACCATTTACTAAACAGCCTATGTTTCCATCTAGCTGAATATATGCAAGATCAAATTTACTAGCCTCGATCTCAGAAGGATCTTCTTCATCTAAATCCCTATACTCAAGGATTTCAGGGTGTCTAAATAAAGCATTAGAATCAAAATTAAATTTGGCATCCAAGCAAATTATATCCCCATTCCCACTTAATATCATTGGATTTATTTCAACTAAAGATGCATCTGTATCGCAATATGTCTTGTATAGTTTTATGAATTCTGATGAGGCTTTTTTTACAGATGACTCTGGAATACCAATACCGCGAGCTAAGTTTTCTGCCTCTAAATTTGTTAGCCCATCTGATGGACTGACAAAGACTTTCAGTATTTTTTCTGGACTTTTAGATGCAACTTCTTCTATATCCATGCCACCTTCGCTAGAAGCCATGATACAGTTCTTCTGAGTACTTCTATCTGTTAATATGCTGAAATAATACTCTTTTTTTATATCAGCACCTTCTTCTACCAAAAGTCTATGAACCTTTTGACCATCAGAACTAGTCTGATGAGTTATTAATTGCATTCCTAATATCTCTGATGAGATTTTTTTAACCTCATCTATAGAGCGTGCTAATTTTACGCCACCACCTTTACCTCTACCACCTGCGTGAATCTGAGCTTTAATAACCCAAGCTGCACCACCAAGTTTTTTTGCTGCAGAAACAGCTTCTTCAACAGAAAAAGCTGGAATGCCCTGAGGAACAGTCACATTAAACTGCCTAAGCAATTCCTTGCCTTGATATTCGTGAATTTTCATGTGTTACCTGTCATGACTTGTTAAATAAGAAAACCAACAGTCATCTCTGACTTGACTAAATATAAAATAAACAACAATAATCTAAATTATGTAGCAAAATATATGAGCACTCTATAATTTTTTTGATTAATATAATAAAAATAATTAAATTTTAAATATAATTATTCCCAAAAAATCATAAATATCCATAATCATCATCACTAAGTATACAGCAAATATATCTTCTTCAGAAGATCAAAATATTAGCAATCATCAAATATAATAAATACTATATGTTAATTTAATCAATACTGATAGATGTCGCTTTAATAACTTTGTATACGACATCTCTAGTGAATCCTCTATTACTCAAAAAACGAGCATACTTATAATAAGATTTAATATCTGATGAAACACCTTTTGGAAATTTTCTTATCATCAAAGAACATGCCCGGTCAAATTCGCTATTTTTTAAGAAAGAAATTCTTTCCAAAAAGAGATCACTGTCTACACCATTGTTTTTTAGTAAATTAGTTATAAAACAATATCCATAGTTTGTAGAATATTTATCTATAATATTATCTACAAAACGCTTGTCAGAAACGAAACCTTTAGTTTTTAAATATTCAATAACATCATCTATGTCAGAATTACTATCACAATGAACACTTAATTTTTTACGTAAAGATTCTTGGGAGTAATCTTTTTTTGATAAATACTTAACAGCTAAAGACAATAAACTTTTAATCACAATTTTCCACAAAAATAAATCATTCTAACGTATGTTTATCAATAACATTGTCAATAGAAAGGACAGTACGATTTGTAGCTATAGCATTATCTCGAATTCTTTTTTCTATTTCGGAAGCAATGCTTTTATTATTTTTCATATACTCACGAACATTATCTTTTCCCTGTCCTATTCTATTACCAGAATAACTGTACCATGCTCCAGCTTTATCAATTATTCCTGTAAAAACACCCATATCAATTATCTCTCCTTCTCGTGATATTCCATAACCATACATGATATCGAATTCAGCTTGCTTAAAAGGTGGAGCAACCTTGTTTTTTACAACCTTTACTCTTGTTTCACTTCCTACAACTTCGTCACCCTTCTTTATAGATCCAATTCGTCTTATATCTAAGCGAACGGATGCATAAAATTTTAATGCATTTCCACCTGTAGTAGTTTCGGGATTTCCAAACATTACCCCTATCTTCATTCTTATTTGATTTATAAAAATAACCATACAGTTTGTTTTTTTTATAGTAGCAGTAAGTTTCCTTAAAGCCTGACTCATTAAACGAGCTTGTAATCCTGGTAACGAATCACCCATATCTCCTTCTATTTCAGCCTTTGGTACTAAAGCAGCGACCGAATCAATTACAATTAAATCAACAGACCCTGAACGTACCAATGCATCTGCTATTTCTAATGCTTGTTCACCAGTATCAGGTTGTGCTATCAAAAGATCAGGCAATACAATACCTAGCTTTGATGCATATTGAACATCTAGTGCATGTTCTGCATCAATAAAAGCGCACGTTCCGCCTATTTTTTGCATTTCCGAAATTATTTGAAGTGTTAAAGTAGTCTTCCCTGATGATTCTGGACCATAAATCTCTATTACACGTCCTCTTGGTAAACCACCAACTCCAAGAGCTATGTCCAGACCAAGAGATCCTGTAGAAACTACCTGTATGTCGTTTTGTATATCATTATCACCATAGCGCATAACAGAACCTTTTCCAAACTGTTTCTCAATTTGAGACAGTGCAGCTGAAAGAGCTTTTTCTTTGTCAGACTTTTCAACTTTAATATTTTTTTCACTCATATTTAATCCTGAAAATAATTACTAACTGCGTAATAAACAAATATTAAGCATTCACAAATAAACTAATTTATCCTAGATAAAATAATCACAAACAATAAAAAGGAGAGTCATCTGGCCCTATATAAGCAGGTAAAGACCACTGCACATCATGTAATGAATTATTAACTAAATGATCTACACCCAATAGTATTGCAAATATTGCCATTCTTACTGGAATTCCATTATCGGCCTGACGGAATATTGCCAAACGATTATCATTATTTAAATCAGTGCTTAAATCATTAGCACCAGGACGACCATCACGAGGTAAAGGATGCATTATAATAGTATCCTTTTTGCAATTAGAATTTATTTTAGAAAGATCTATTTGAAATTTTTTATCAAAATATTCATCATTTGGATTTTCAAATCTCTCTTTTTGAACACGAGTAGCATAAACAACATCAACGCCATCTAACCCCTCTTCCAAAGAAGATTTTATATCAATATGATTCCCATTAACTGATGCATAATTAATTATGCTATCAGGCATTTCGAGACCTGGTGGGGAAAATAATGATATCTTTAACCCTTTATACAAAGAAAGTAGCTTTAGCAAAGAATGAACAGTACGACCGTATTTCAAATCGCCAATCATTACTACGGAAGAGCCATCAATGCTCTTTCCTAATCTAGAAAATTCTGTACGTATAGTATAGAGATCTAATAAAGCTTGGCTAGGATGTTCACCAGGACCATCTCCACCATTAACAATTGGAATATTTGTAGATCTAGAAAATTCAGCAACAGATCCTTGCTCAGGATGACGAACTACCATTATGTCAACATACCCTCCCATAACCCTACTTGTGTCATATATAGATTCTCCTTTAGCCATAGAGGAAAATGTAAAACCAGTAGTATCACAAACAGATCCTCCTAAACGACAAAAAGCAGCTCCGAAACTAACCCTAGTACGGGTACTGGCTTCAAAAAATAAATTTCCTAAAACAGCACCTTCTAGTATTCTAGATATCTTTTGACGTCTAGAAATAGGCTTCATTGAATCAGTTACTCGAAAAAAATCTTCCAAAGAGTCTCTATGAAATTGATCTACTGATAAAAGATGATTTTTACCATTTACAGCAATACTATCTCTTAAGTAATATTTTCTAATATTATCTTTATCACATAATAACTGCTTGGAAATAAATCTTTTTATTGTGGTAGGCATTATTAGAAATTCTGCCGAATCTTCCGGCAATAGCCATGAATTTAGTGTACACAAACTAACTCCTAACTTGACCGCAAGAATATTTTTTGTAATATCTAACCTTTTAATAACAGAAAATAGAAATTCTTGTTGGGAGATAAACATTTATCAACAGCTCCGTAATTATATAAACAAAAGAATAAACAAAGCTAAATATCTCTTAATTAAAAGAAACTGCTTTTATAAAAAGATCTTTCAGAGAAAATCCAGCAATCTTAACGAACATCAATTATGGATTCTATCAGTCAACGATTATCTGGTTCAACAAGAAGATTATTATGGGAACTTAAAGACTACAAAGAAAAAATATAGATATAACTGAATGGTTGCGGGGGTAGGATTTGAACCTACGACCTTCGGGTTATGAGCCCGACGAGCTTCCAGACTGCTCCACCCCGCGCCAGTTATTCCATAACTATATATCATTTTTTTAAAATACACAATTATTTTTTTTAAAAACTTTATTTTTTGGAAATCAAACAAAAATAATAAACCGGAATATTTAATATATTTGAGATTTAAAGTTGTACATATGCAATGTTAATTAGCAATATACTTTTGTTTTATATGTAATTCTACAATACAATAATCTCATATAGCAACACATTAAAAATATATTTTTTAACAAAATTATTCCATAGAGTACATTATGGCAGGACATAGTAAATGGGCAAATATACAACATCGCAAAAATCGCCAAGACGAAAAAAGGGGGAAGCTTTGGACTAAGATAATTAGAGAAATAACAGTTGCGGCAAGAAGTGGTGATACTGACATTAACTCTAACTTTCAACTACGAGCAGCTCTTGGCAAAGCATCAGCAGCAAATATACCTAAAGATAATATAAACAAAGCTCTACAAAGATCATCTAAAGAATCAGATGAATATGAAGAAATAAATTATGGAGGTTACGGAATTGAAGGATCAGCTTTTGTTGTGAAGTCCTTAACAGATAATAAAATAAAAACAGCCTCAGAAATCAGACACGCTTTTACAAAGAATAGTGGTAACCTTGAACAGTATGGATCAGTCTCTTTTCTATTTCGTAGCTGTGGAAAATTTATATTTTCAACCGTCTCTTCTAAAGAAGAAGAAAATATATTTAAGATAGCTTTAGAATATGGAGCAGAAGATTTTGCTAGCTTAGATAATAAAACAATAGAAGTCACATGTCTGCCTGAACAATATATTAAATTATGCAATGCCTTTGATCAGGCTAAAGTAATAATAAAAAGTAGCGATATTATTATTGAACCATTAATCAAAGTAAAACTCAATCATGAAAAATATATAAAAATAGAAAAACTAATATTAGATTTAGAAAATTTAGATGATGTACAATCTGTGTATACAAATGCTGTATTGACAGATAGTAATTAGCTTAGAATACTAAGCTCTTCATCAGTCAAGCAATAATGAAATTCTAAATCTTACAACATGTTCGAGTACAAAAAATGAAAATATTGATAGTTGGATCTGGAGGTCGTGAACATGCATTAGCATGGAAAATTGCTCAATCTCCACGTGTAAAACAAGTATATGTTGCTCCAGGCAATGGAGGAACTTCATCTAAAAAAATAAAAAATGTATCGATAAATGATATAAACCATCTTGTAGAATTTGCTGAAAATTTAAATATAAACATGACAATTGTTGGGCCAGAAGTACCACTATCTAATGGTATAGTTGATATATTTAGGTCTAAAAACTTAAAAATTTTTGGACCTACAAAAAATGCTGCAAAATTAGAAAGCTCAAAGGACTTTGCCAAAGAATTTATGATTCGTCATAATATACCTACAGCGAAGTATTCTACTTTTACAGATGTTTATGCTGCAAAGTTATATGTACAGAAAGAAAAATTACCTATAGTTATAAAAGCTGATGGTTTAGCTGCTGGCAAGGGTGTCGTTATAGCTAAAACAATAGAAGAAGCCTATAACGCTATAGAAGATATGATAGGAGATAATAACCATAATTTGAAAAAAGTAGTTATAGAAGAATATCTAGAAGGAGAAGAAGCATCTTTTATTGTAATGTCTGATGGAAAAAATATATTTCCTCTAGCCACAAGTCAGGATCATAAACGTCTCAAAGACGGAGACAATGGACCCAATACAGGAGGTATGGGAGCTTATTCCCCTGCTAATATTGTAACTCCTAAAATTTATTGCAAAATAATGGATGAGGTTATTATTCCGACAGTGAAAGGTATGTTCGAAGAAGGAAATACTTTTACTGGTTTTCTATATGCTGGGATAATGATAGGAAATGATGGCTCAGATGAATGGGTAAAAACCCTAGAATTTAATTGCAGAATGGGTGATCCGGAAACACAACCTATAATGATGCGAATAAAGAGTGATTTCATTGAAGTTTTAGAGCATGCAATAAATGGTACTTTGAATAAAGCAGAGATATTATGGGATGATAGAGTTGCCCTTGGCGTTGTTTTAGCAACTTATAACTATCCAGAAAAACCAAGGATAGGTGATGAAATCAAACAATTACCAGTAGAAACTGAAGATATGACGATTTTTCACGCTGGAACAACAATTTCTTCCAGTGGCACACTCAAAACAAGCAGCGGTAGAGTAATGTGTGTCACTGCTTTAGGAGATTCTGTAAAAAAATCAAGAGAAATAGCTTATGAAGCGGTATCAAAAATAAACTTTAATGGAATGCAATATCGAACAGATATAGGCTGGAGAGCTATTAAATAATATATTTTGATATATAAAATATATTATAATAAATTTTATATATTATTAATTAATAAGAAATATGAGGTTGTAGAAATCGCTTTCTACAACCTTTTTATTCAATGGATGAATTTATAATTTTGTATGAAAGTATATTTATAGTAGGAAATTGGTTATGAAGAAAAAAATAGGGGTTTTTGGAGGTAGTTTTGACCCTATACATATTTCACATATTAACTTAGCGATGATAGCTCTTGATTCTTTAAAACTAGATGAAGTACATCTAATACCAGTGTTTAGTCAATGTCATAAATATAAACTACAGGCAACACCTATAGACAGACTAAATATGTTAAAACTAGCAACAATCAATTATCCTCTTTTAAAAATAAATGATATTGAAATAAAAAATTGTAAGGTTAGTTATACTATTGATACTATCAAAATTCTTCAAAAAAAATATGAATGTACTCTTATACTAGGTTCTGATCAAATCAATAATTTCTGCACTTGGAAAAATTGGATAGAAATTATAGAAAATGCAAATATAGCTGTTGCACAAAGATCAAACATACCTATTGATTTGTCAAATGAGTTAATATCATCTATGTATAGTTTACATAAATGTATTAGTATAATACCTCTAAATCAAACAGATATATCTTCTTCTACTATAAGAAGATATATTTTAAATCAAAATAATGACTCTGTTGACGATATGTTAGATCCATTCGTAAGAGAATATATAAAAATAAATAATTTATACAAATAAAATGAGAAAAAATTAATGAGTCTTGATAAATTAAAGCAAAATATTATTGAAATTCTGGAAGATTTAAAATCAAAAGATATAGTTATATTGAATACTAAATTAAATACCTTTTTATTTGATGAAATGATAATAGTCACATCTAGTTCTGATCGTCATGGTAGAGCAATAGCTAGTAATCTATATAAAATAAAAGGTAAATTAGATAAGCATATAAAAATAGAAGGAATCGAAAATGGTGACTGGATTATTGTAGATCTTGAAGACATAGTAATACATATTATGCAGAGAGAATACCGTGATTTATATGATCTAGAATCATTATGGACTAAATAACTTTTAGAATGAGTATAAATTTGTCACAATGAAAGTTATTATTAGCGCTATTGGAACAAACATGCCTAACTGGGTTAATTCTGCATGGCAAGAATATTCTAAAAGAATATCAAACGAATATCATTTAGAACTAAGAGAACTTAAACCAGAGTCAAGAAAAAATGATAAAAATAATTCAAAAATAATATCAAGAGAAACTAAAAAACTCATATCATCTATCCCAGTAAATGGATACATATCATTGGTTCTTGATGAGAAAGGTAAAGATATAAATACAAAGGATTTGGCTGTATTTTTTAATAATTGTCATTTATCAGGTAGTAATGTAGCATTTATAATAGGTGGTCCTGATGGACTAGACCATAGTATGATAGAAAATTGTAACAATGCAATAAAGATATCATCTTTTACTATGCCTCATTATATGGTTCGTATTATTCTAATAGAGCAAATATATAGAGCGTTAAGCATTTTAAAAAAATCATCCTTATCATAGAGATTAATAAGAACTCATGATATTTGGAGTGAACTACATAGATTAGCAATAGAATTTGCTAAATTGAAATATTGAACATTGATACTCCTCTACATAATGTATTATGTAGAGGAATTCAACTTTCTAGAAGCCTGACAATAACCTACTTTCGCAGACGAGATGTCTACTATCATCGGCGCAAAGGCGTTTAACTATCCTGTTCGGGATGGGAAGGAGTGGAGCCACCTTGCTATAGTCGTCAGGCAAAACCTTAACATAGTGATGTTATCACAAAATAATCTAAGAAGAAGCTATTCCAACAAATAGATGATGGTTGTACTTTTTTTGCAAAATATTTATCATAATCATCCATAAATAAGTTCAATTTCAAACTTAATAACCTGTAGAGTTATAGGATCAAGCCTCACGGGCAATTAGTATCGGTTAGCTGAATACATTACTGTACTTACACACCCGACCTATCAACGTCCTGGTCTTGAACGACCCTTTAGGGGGATCTGAGTCCCCGGGATACCTAATCTTCAGACGAGTTTCCCGCTTAGATGCCTTCAGCGGTTATCTCTTCCGTACTTAGCTACCCGGCAATGCCATTGGCATGACAACCGGTACACCAGAGGTACGTCCACTCCGGTCCTCTCGTACTAGGAGCAGGTTCCGTCAAGTATCCAACGCCCACGGCAGATAGGGACCAAACTGTCTCACGACGTTTTAAACCCAGCTCACGTACCTCTTTAAATGGCGAACAGCCATACCCTTGGGACCTACTACAGCCCCAGGATGAGATGAGCCGACATCGAGGTGCCAAACACCGCCGTCGATATGAACTCTTGGGCGGTATCAGCCTGTTATCCCCAGAGTACCTTTTATCCGTTGAGCGATGGCCCTTCCATTCAGAACCACCGGATCACTATGTCCTGCTTTCGCATCTGTTCGACGTGTCAGTCTCACAGTTAAGCACGCTTATGCCATTGCACTAACAGCACGATTTCCGACCGTGCCTAGCGTACCTTAGAACTCCTCCGTTACTCTTTAGGAGGAGACCGCCCCAGTCAAACTGCCCACCATGCACTGTTCCAAATCCGGATAACGGATCAAGGTTAGAATCGCAAACAATCCAGGGTGGTATTTCAAGGATGGCTCCACATAACCTAACGGTCATGCTTCAAAGCCTCCCACCTATCCTACACAAGATTATTCACAATTCAATGCAAAGCTACAGTAAAGGTTCATGGGGTCTTTCCGTCTAGCCGCGGGTAGATTGCATCATCACAAACATTTCAACTTCGCTGAGTCTCAGGAGGAGACAGTGTGGCCATCGTTACGCCATTCGTGCAGGTCGGAACTTACCCGACAAGGAATTTCGCTACCTTAGGACCGTTATAGTTACGGCCGCCGTTTACCGGGGCTTCGATCAAGAGCTTGCACCCCATCAATTAACCTTCCGGCACCGGGCAGGCGTCACACCCTATACGTCGACTTTCGTCTTTGCAGAGTGCTATGTTTTTAATAAACAGTCGCAGCCACCGATTATCTGCGACCTCTTCATGCTTTGAACGCAAAGTTCATCACAATACTGAGGCATACCTTCTCCCGAAGTTACGGTATCAATTTGCCGAGTTCCTTCTCCTGAGTTCTCTCAAGCGCCTAAGAATATTCATCCCGTCCACCTGTGTCGGTTTGCGGTACGGTCTTGCACAGCTGAAGCTTAGAGGCTTTTCTTGGAACCACTTCCAATCACTTCACAAAACATGTTTGCTCGTGCCACACCCTTGAATTATGTAACCGGATTTTCCTAATTACCATCTACAATGTAGCAACAGGGATATCCAACACCCTGATGATTTTTCGCAATCCGTCCCCCCATCGCACTGTACAATGGTACTGGAATATTAACCAGTTTCCCATCAGTTACGCATCTCTGCCTCACCTTAGGGGCCGACTCACCCTGCGCCGATGAACGTTGCGCAGGAAACCTTGGACTTACGGCGAGGAGGCTTTTCACCTCCTTTATCGCTACTCATGTCAGCATTCGCACTTCTGATACCTCCAGCATCCTTTACAAGACAC
The DNA here is from genome assembly GCF_000340865.1 of Candidatus Kinetoplastibacterium oncopeltii TCC290E. NCBI lineage: Bacteria > Pseudomonadati > Pseudomonadota > Betaproteobacteria > Candidatus Kinetoplastidibacterium > Candidatus Kinetoplastidibacterium stringomonadis. Next base: position 225,021 of record NC_020299.1, on the reverse strand, counting down.
CTTCGCAGGCTTACAGAACGCTCTCCTACCGCGTATATTAAAATATACACCCGCAGCTTCGGTTTATCGCTTAGCCCCGTTACATCTTCCGCGCAGGACGACTCGATCAGTGAGCTATTACGCTTTCTTTAAAGGATGGCTGCTTCTAAGCCAACCTCCTGACTGTCTATGCCTTCCCACTTCGTTTCCCACTTAGCGATAATTCGGGACCTTAGCTGGCGGTCTGGGTTGTTTCCCTTTCGAGTCCGGACGTTAGCACCCGGTGCTCTGTCTCCCACGCTGTACTTGTACGTATTCGGAGTTTGCCATAGTTTGGTAAGTCTTCATGACCCCCTAGCTATAACAGTGCTCTACCCCATACAGTAATACGTGAGGCACTACCTAAATAGTTTTCGGAGAGAACCAGCTATTTCCAGATTTGTTTAGCCTTTCACTCCTATCCACAGCTCATCCCCTAATTTTTCAACATTAGTGGGTTCGGTCCTCCAGCACGTGTTACCGTGCCTTCAACCTGGCCATGGATAGATCATCTGGTTTCGGGTCTACACCCAGCGACTATATCGCCCTATTCGGACTCGCTTTCGCTACGCCTCCCTTATTTAGTTAAGCTTGCCACTGAATGTAAGTCGCTGACCCATTATACAAAAGGTACGCAGTCACGGAACAAGTCCGCTCCTACTGTTTGTATGCATACGGTTTCAGGATCTATTTCACTCCCCTTCCGGGGTTCTTTTCGCCTTTCCCTCACGGTACTGGTTCACTATCGGTCGATCACGAGTATTTAGCCTTGGAGGATGGTCCCCCCATGTTCAAACAGGATTTCACGTGTCCCGCCCTACTTTTCTTACGCTTAGTTCCACATCAAAGATTTCGTCTACAGGGCTATCACCTACTATGGCAGAGATTTCCATCTCTTTTGACTATCAATAATGCTATAACGTAAAGGCTGATCCGATTTCGCTCGCCACTACTTTCGGAATCTCGGTTGATTTCTTTTCCTCGAGTTACTGAGATGTTTCAGTTCACCCGGTTCGCTTCTACTGACCTATGTATTCAGTCAGTGATACTCTTTTTACAGAGTGGGTTTCCCCATTCGGACATCTGCGGATTACAGCTTGTTTTCTAGCTCCCCGCAGCTTTTCGCAAGATACTACGTCCTTCATCGCCTGTGATCGCCAAGGCATCCACCATATGCACTTAATAACTTGATCCTATAACACTAAAGGCTATATAAGATAAATTGATTATATTTGAATGTTTATGAATATTCCAATTAAACTTGGAACTTTTTTGCAATCACAACCCTATGTCTATTACTAATAATAGACATCTTTTCGTTGTTGCTTCTTCTAGATTTTTAAAGAACAAATAGCTTATTTGATAAAGCTTAAATTTTATGCATAAGCTTTTATGTATAAAATTTAAACTCTATATATGGTGGAGGTGAACGGGATCGAACCGATGACCTCCTGCTTGCAAAGCAGGCGCTCTCCCAACTGAGCTACACCCCCAAAATATCGAAAGGTTTTACTCAAACATTATGGTGGGTCTAGTTGGACTTGAACCAACGACCCCCGCCTTATCAAGACGGTGCTCTAACCAGCTGAGCTACAGACCCATATTTATATTAATTGCATTATACAATGCAATTAATAGGGAATCTGTCATAACCAGCGCTTACTGACAATTATAGCTATTTTAACAATCGATAATTGTGGATACTTAATACGCAGTTTTAATGCTCTTAAAGGAGGTGATCCAGCCGCACCTTCCGATACGGCTACCTTGTTACGACTTCACCCCAGTCATGAATCCTACCGTGGTAATCGCCCTCCTTTCGGTTAGGCTAACTACTTCTGGTAAAACCCACTCCCATGGTGTGACGGGCGGTGTGTACAAGACCCGAGAACGTATTCACCGCAGCATTCTGATCCGCGATTACTAGCGATTCCGACTTCACGTAGTCGAGTTGCAGACTACGATCCGGACTACGATCGGGTTTCTGGGATTGGCTCCCCCTCGCGGGTTGGCGACCCTCTGTCCCGACCATTGTATGACGTGTGAAGCCCTACCCATAAGGGCCATGAGGACTTGACATCATCCCCACCTTCCTCCGGTTTGTCACCGGCAGTCTCATTAGAGTGCCCTTTCGTAGCAACTAATGACAAGGGTTGCGCTCGTTGCGGGACTTAACCCAACATCTCACGACACGAGCTGACGACAGCCATGCAGCACCTGTGTTCCAGTTCTTTTTCAAGCACTCCTGAATCTCTTCAGGATTCTAGACATGTCAAGGGTAGGTAAGGTTTTTCGCGTTGCATCGAATTAATCCACATCATCCACCGCTTGTGCGGGTCCCCGTCAATTCCTTTGAGTTTTAATCTTGCGACCGTACTCCCCAGGCGGTCAACTTCACGCGTTAGCTGCGCCACTAAGACCCGAAGGTCCCAACAGCTAGTTGACATCGTTTAGGGCGTGGACTACCAGGGTATCTAATCCTGTTTGCTCCCCACGCTTTCGTGCATGAGCGTCAGTGTTATCCCAGGAGGCTGCCTTCGCCATCGGTGTTCCTCCGCATATCTACGCATTTCACTGCTACATGCGGAATTCCACCTCCCTCTGACACACTCTAGTTCGGTAGTTAAAAATGCAGTTCCAAGGTTAAGCCCTGGGATTTCACATCCTTCTTTCCGAACCGCCTGCGCACTCTTTACGCCCAGTAATTCCGATTAACGCTCGCACCCTACGTATTACCGCGGCTGCTGGCACGTAGTTAGCCGGTGCTTATTCTGCAGGTACCGTCATTCATGCTGTGTATTATCCAGCACTGTTTCTTCCCTGCCAAAAGTGCTTTACAACCCTAAGGCCTTCATCGCACACGCGGAATGGCTGGATCAGGGTTTCCCCCATTGTCCAAAATTCCCCACTGCTGCCTCCCGTAGGAGTCTGGGCCGTGTCTCAGTCCCAGTGTGGCTGGTCGTCCTCTCAGACCAGCTACGGATCGTTGCCTTGGTGAGCCATTACCTCACCAACTAGCTAATCCGATATCGGCCGATCCAATAGCGTGAGGTCCGAAGATCCCCCACTTTCCCCCTTAGGGAATATGCGGTATTAGCTACGCTTTCGCGTAGTTATCCCCCACTACTGGGCACGTTCCGATATATTACTCACCCGTCCGCCACTCGCCACCAGACCGAAGTCCGTGTTGCCGTTCGACTTGCATGTGTAAAGCATTCCGCTAGCGTTCAATCTGAGCCAGGATCAAACTCTTCAGTTTAATCTCTGTATTTTTTATACGTAATTTAAGTCTGATTTAGACTTAGAATACGTCGCTACCCAAAAAATGAACGGGGTCTTAGAGTATTCCTCTAAAACCATGTACATTATTGGATACTTTTATCTAATTAGCTAAATGTAAAATATTACATACTAAAACTAGTATCAAGTACCCACAATTATCGATTGTTTATTGTTAAAGAGCTTAGTTCTGACAATTGATTCTTCATCAGTTGCAGAAGAAGAATTCTCGCTCTTAACGAGAAAAATGTCAACATATTTTTTAATTAACTAAAATGCAAAAACAACATAATCCTTTAATTAATACATCCAATATGTCATCTTACAAAGATTAGTATAATAACACAATTAGGCACATGATTCATTTATCTACTATGAACGATGATATTTTTATTAACGTCACTTCTTTCGAAACTCGCATTGCAATAATAGAAACTGGAGTGATTCAAGAATTACATATAGAGCGAAACTCGCAAAAAGGAAAGGTTGGCAACATATATATAGGGAAAGTTATTAGAGTATTACCTGGATTACAAAGTGCTTTTGTAGACATTGGTCTAGAAAAATCTGCATTCATACATGTAATGGATTTGCAAGAAAATCGCAAAGAACGGTTAAATGCTATAAACACAACTCTAATAGAAAAATTAATTTTTCCTGGGCAGATGATAATAACACAAATTATAAAAGATCAAATTGGATCAAAGGGAGCACGTTTAACAACAAAAATTAGTCTGGCTGGGAGGATATTAGTATATACCCCTTATGAAGATAAACTAGGAGTTTCCCAGAAAATAAATTCAGAAGAAGACAGAATAAACTTGAGAGATAGGCTGAAATCACTAATAAGCACAGAAACTGGAGGTTACATAATAAGAACTAATGCAGAAGATGCATCTGATGAAGAAATTTTATTAGATATAAAATATCTAAATAAGCTATGGGGAAGTATTCTTTCGTATTCTAAAAATAAAACAGAACCATGTATTTTGCATGAAGATTTAGATATATCGCAAAGAGCTATAAGAGATATCGCAACACCTCTAACTAAAACAATACGAGTCGATTCCTTAGAATTAACAAATAAACTAATAGAATGGTCAAAAATATATGCTCCTTTTGTAATAAATAAAATTCAATATTATAAAGAAGAGCTACCACTGTTTGATCTTGTAAATATAGACCAAGAAATTACAAAAGCCTTATCTAGAAAAATAGATCTAAAATCAGGAGGATATATAATAATTGATCAAACAGAAGCAATGACAACGATTGATGTGAATACTGGTAAGTTTGTAGGAGGCAAAAATCTTAAAGAAACAATTTTTCGAACTAATTTAGAAGCAGTACAAGCGATATCTCGACAATTACGCTTACGCAATCTAGGAGGGATAATAATTTTAGATTTTATCGACATGGAGGAGACAGATCAACAAAATATAATTTTACAAGAAATACAAAAATGCCTATCTAGAGATAAAACAAAAACCACTATCAGTAGTTTCACTAAATTGGGTCTTGTAGAGATTACGAGAAAAAGAACTAAAGATTCATTAAAGAATCAACTATGTGAAAGTTGCCAAGTATGTAATTCTCAAGGTTATATAAAAACAGCAAAAACTATGTGTTATGAAATATTAAGGGAGATATTACAAGAATCCAGACAATTCAATCCAAAAGAATTTCGCATTCTGGCATCAAAAAAAATAATAGATCTACTTTTAGAGGAAGAAAATCAGCACTTAACAAAACTAGGAGATTTTATACAAAAACCTATATCATTATCAGTTGAAAATAGTTACTCGCAAGAAGAATATGATATCATATTATTGTAACACTACTTCTCGCAAAGTTACATATTATATAATGATTAGCATTACTATTAGCTAAAATTCTCTTTGAATACTAATTCAAAAATTTCAAAATTTATTAACAAAATATAAATTGTATTATTTATGGTTGATAAACTATAAAGGTATTACAACCATTGTTCAGGAATTTTTCTATATCATTCTGAATTTTTTGTCTCTAAGTTTCATGATCTAACGATTAAGTCACTTTACACTTTGTTTAGTAAAATAATATTTTAAAATAGCTCTGGTTATTGATAACCTCTGAAGCTAATATCTTACAAATATAACTGCTAAATCCACAATCTTGGTATATATGCTATATGGTAATTTTTTAACAAAAGCTAACAAATCAAAGACGTTTAGATCATTATAAATTTAATCAATATTGATATCAAATGAAGAAATATATCCTATGTAAATAATATTATTATTAAATAAAAAATATATAGAGATACAAAATAAATCATTTTGAAATATATTCATAACTATCATGGTACTTGACGCTATTCTACAAACAATTTTGCTTTTATCACTTAGAAAAAGCTTACCATTATTTATTTTTATATGTTTATGAAATAGAATACATTTTCTGAAAAAATAACAATCTTTGGTAATTTGACAATAACATGTATTAATCTACGCATAGTAATCATTTATATGCGATAAAGCCCTTCAATCAGTCGTTAATATGTCATATTGTGCTATTACAGATAAAATGTATTAGTGTTTAATTAAAATATCTTCTGAAACTGCAGTTCTTAGCAAAATTTTTTTATTTTGTCTTTGTCTGTTATTACTCTAAAATTCTGTATTTACATATCTTATATATAACAATTTTAACCTTGATAGAACTGACTATTAAGTAATATATATCAATATATAATTCATTTTTGCTTGTTCCTATTATCTTTCTTATAAAGATTTTTGCAATTGATGTTACACATGCAACATGAAGACTACACTAATTGTTAAAACCAGTGAAATTAATAGTAATACTGCTACAAACGCCATAATTTTATCCTTATTAGAATACTTTTTTATATTAGACCAATTTAGAAAATAGTACAAATTACCATTATAAATATAATAGTAACAGTATATAGATCTTTCAGACGATAGATATCGTCTGAAAGTATTTGCATTATAAAAAATAGAAGCATTTGTGTAACAAAAAAGCAAGCTATTAAAACAAAAACTTTTAGAAAAAAAGAATATTGACCTTAAGTGAATTCATTAATATTCTAGGTCAAAGAAAAGTTTGTCATTATCTAAGGCATATAATGTTAAAAATATCTTAATTTTATATCATTGATAGCATTATCAAATAAATAGTAAAATCCAAAAAAGACACGAATTCAAATAGATAATGAATTACAATGAACAAAGATAAATATAAGTAATATTATTAAAGATTCAATAATAAGTATTAAATATAATTAATGAATAAACATCTATTCTAATGTAATTTGTAAAAACAAAAAAACACTATAATGATTTGATTAACTTATTTAATAATAAAAATGTATTATTTTATATATAAATCACTATATTTGAAAATTAAATAACATCATTATTTTCAATAAAAATAATGTTTGATCTAGAATAAATTGATAAATAATTTATAATATAAGAATGATTGAGATATTAGTTTAATAAATCTTTGTGAATTAAAGTGAGAATTGTGTAAATTTATATTAGTAAAGGATCTCAACAGAACCTTTATCATCCAAAAAAGACGTTAATTTTAATAAAAATTCATTATTAACGACAACTTTCCATATATCACCTAGTTTGATAGTACATGAAAATTTGCTTTCTAAATTTGTATATAGCACGTAAATTGGCACACAATATTTATCTTGATCTTTTATCAAACAATATTCCTTTAATAAATCTCTTAATATCTCTAAATTAATATCGCTATCTATAGATATTTTTACAGCTTTGGACATATAAGTCCTAATATCATTGATGCTATATATTTGCTCTACTATAGCTCGCAAATTGTTTGAGTATGAATCATCACTCACAACCACTTTTGCTGCTATTAAATTGTCTTCTCGCAAGTCATTTTTATATTTATCATAAAAATCTGGGTATATTACTATTTCAGCCTGAGCCGTCTCATCATCAATTAAAGCTATAAACATCTTCCCACGACGTGTTGTTATATTCTTTATAGATAAAATTATGCCACATATCCATTGTGATTGTTTGTTCGGTCTTATTTTTGATAAAGTATTAGGTATTATTTGCCTTATCTCATCACGCCAATATTCAAATAAATGCCCACTGAAATGGTATCCTATAGCATTTTTTTCTTCCGTTAGCTTTTTTAGCAAGTCCCATTCTGGTACATTACATGTATTTAATCGAAATTTAGGCATTTCTTGTTCATAATCATCTCCAAATAAAGATGATTGATTAATATTTGTGTTTCTATGATCTGCTATTTCCAATGCCATATTCAACGAAGCTAAAACTTTAGCTCTGTTAGAATCAGTTGAATCAAAAGCTCCAGACTTAATTAAAGATTCTATCGCACGACGATTTAAAATCTTGAACATTCTATAACAAAAATCAAAAATATCAATAAATGGCCCTTTATAATTTCTAGATTTCACAATTTCATCAATAGCAGATTTACCTGTTCCCTTAATTGCGCCCAGGCCATAGCGAATAGCTATTTTTTGATCTTCATCGACAGGCTTAAATCTAAATTCAGAAAGATTTATATCCGGCGGAAAAATTTTTATATGATTTTTTTTAGCATCATTGAATATTGTTTGCATTTTATCTGTATCATCCATATCAGATGACATTGTTGCTGCAAAAAATTCAGCTGGATGATTAGTTTTTAACCAAGCTGTTTGATAAGCAATCAAAGCATAAGCAGCTGAATGAGATTTATTAAACCCATATCCAGCAAATTTTTCCATTAAATCAAAGAGTTTTACTGCTAGATCTGAACTATAACCATTATTAACAGCACCTTTTTCAAAAATAATTCGATGTTTAGCCATTTCCTCTGGGTCTTTTTTGCCCATTGCTCTACGCAGTAGATCAGCACTTCCAAGAGAATATCCACCTATTATTTGTGAAATAAGCATAACTTGTTCTTGATAAACTATAACCCCATAAGTACTTTTAAGAACGTTTTCCAAATCTTCATGGAAATAATTTATACTAGAAAGACCATGCTTGCGACTTACAAAATCATTTACCATGCCTGATTCTAATGGTCCTGGTCTATATAAAGCAAGAATAGCAATAATATCTTCGAAGTTACTAGGTTTCAATCTTTTCAATAACTCTCGCATTCCTTTTGACTCTAATTGAAAAACAGCAACTGTATTTCCCTTAGATAAAAGATCATAAGTTTTATGATCATCTAATGGTAGTGAAATAATAGAAAAGTTATCCATCCCTTTATTACATTGCCTAACATATTTAACTGACCAATCAAGTACTGTTAAATTCCTAAGGCCTAAAAAATCAAATTTAACTAAACCAGAAGACTCAACATCATCCTTATCAAACTGTGAAACGACACTATTTTCTTGGCCTGGTTGGCAATAAAGCGGGCAAAAATCAGTTAGCTTTCCAGGTGCAATTAAAACACCTCCTGCATGCATACCAACATTGCGTGATAAACCTTCTAAAGGCCTAGCAATATCTATCAATGTCCTGACCTCTTCCTCTTTTTCATATCTATCTCTAAATATAGCATCAGAATCTAAAACTCTAGATAATGTCCATTGCTCAGAAACACTAAAAGGAATTAATTTTGACAAGCCATCACACAATGAGTAAGGCATTCCTAAAACTCTTCCAACATCTCTAATAACAGCCTTAGCTCCAAAAGTTCCGAAAGTTGCTATTTGACTGACAGCATCATAACCATATTTTGATTTTACGTATTCTATAACACGATCACGATTGTCTTGACAAAAATCAATATCAAAATCAGGCATTGAAACACGTTCAGGGTTCAAGAAGCGTTCAAAAAGCAAGTCATAATCCATAGGATTTATATCAGTAATACCTAAAGAATATGCAACTAAAGAACCGGCGCCAGATCCACGACCAGGACCTACAGGAACGCCATTATTTTTACCCCAATTAATAAAATCTTGTACTATTAAGAAATATCCAGCAAAACCCATTTGATTTATAGTAATACACTCTTCATATAAACGATCGTAATATATCTTTTTATTAACTTCATTTATTTTATCAGTGCCTAAAAAATCAAGTCTTTTTTTTAATCCTATTTCAGCCATAGAAATTAAGTAATCACTTAAGGAATATTTAGGATCTATTTCAAATCTTGGCAAATTAGGAATTCCTAAACGCATAGTTAAACTGCAACGTTTAGCTATTTCAATAGTATTAAATATTGCTGAAGGTATATCAGAAAATAGATCAAACATCTTCTCTGAGTGAAAAAAATATTGTTCTTTTCTAAAACTACTAACTCTTTTTGCATCAGAAAGATGAGAGCCTTCAGCTATACAAACTCTAACTTCATGAGACTGAAACTCATTAGGCCTTAGAAATTGAATAGGATGAGTAGCAACCACAGGTAAATTCAATTTTGAAGCTATTACCAATGCCATATGGTTATAATTATCCTCTCCAGGAAAACCTGCTCTCTGTAATTCTATATAAAAAGAATTAGGGAACATTAGCTTCCACTGATTTGCCAAATCTAATGCTAAGTCATGGTTATTTATTTCTAAAGCATATGCAATATCCCCTAGAAGTCCACCTGAAAGAACTATCAAACCATTCTGACCGGATAACCATTCCTTACGTAATTCAGCTCTACCATTATATTGATTACATAAGAAAGATTTTGTAAGTAAGGAACATAGATTTAGATATCCTTCATGATTACAAACAAGCAATAAAATACGAAAAGGCCTATCTCTGTTTTTATCATTAGTTAGCCAAACATCACAACCAATTATAGGTTTTATACCTGAAGCGCGAGCAGCTTTGTAAAATTTTATAATACCGAAAACATTGGATAAGTCCGTTAAGGCTACAGCAGGCTGATTAGAATCTTTTACTAAATTAATCAGCTGTTCTATCCGAACTATACCATCTACAATGGAGAATTCTGAATGTACACGCAAGTGTACAAAAGATTTAAAATCGTAAGACATAAAAATACTAATTCCTTTTCAGATCGATACTTCTCATATATTCAATAAACTTTATAAAAGATTATTTTATTCATATTTAAATCAAAATTACATATAAGTGTAAATGTAAAAAATAAATTGTTTACACAACATAAAAATAACTATTATTATCGTATTTTATATTAATAATTTGTTATCACATGATATTAATTAGGTATTATATATATGGAAGTAGATAGATATAACACATCTGAGAATTCTCAAACACAGTTTGTTAGATGGTTTAGAGAAGTAGCACCGTACGTACATGCATTTAGAGGGAAAACTTTTGTTATCGCTTTCGATGGGGATTTGATTCAACATGGAGCTCTTAACGCACTTGTACAAGATTTATCTTTATTATAGGCTTTGGGAATTAAACTTGTACTCGTACATGGATCAAGGCCTCAGGTCAACGATCAATTGAAACTGAAGGGAATTTATAAAATATTTGACAGAGGCCTAATGGCTCCAACTGATGCAGCAGCTTTAGAATGTGCAAAAGAAGCAGCTGGTGAAATAAGATTAGATATTGAGGCATCTTTTAGTCAAGGATTACCGAATACTCCAATGTCTCACTCAAAGATTAAGGTCATATCCGGAAATTTCGTTACAGCAAGACCTGTCGGAGTATTAAATGGAGTTGACTTTCAACATACTGGTAAAGTAAGAAAGATAGATGTAGAAGCAATAAATTTTGCTATTGAGAAGGGATCTTCTGTTGTTTTGTTATCCCCATTAGGATTCTCACCTACAGGTGATGCGTTTCATTTAGCACTTGAGGAATTAGCAACAAGTACCGCTGTAGCTCTAATGGCTGAAAAACTTATATTTTTGTCAAACTCAAATGGAGTTCCTAATGATGATGGCTCTATAGATACAGAATTAGCAAGGGCGGATGCTGACATTCTTATAGATTCTAATAACTTAGATGAAGAAACATGTGAATTTTTAAAATATGCTTCGTTAGCTGTAAAAAAAGGAGTAGCAAGAGCTCACATACTTTCTTTCTCTTTAGACGGTAGTGTGTTGTTAGAAATATTCACACATGATGGCGTAGGAACAATGGTTGTGGAAGATAATCTAGATGATTTAAGACCTGCAACCATAGACGATGTTGGAGCAATAATTAGCCTCATAGAGCCACTAGAAACAGATGGAACACTGGTTCCTAGACCAAAAAGTTTAATAGAACGTGATTTAGAAAAATTTACCGTGATTGAGCATGATGGGGTAATATATGGATGCGCTGCTTTATATATGTTTCCTAATGAACATATGGCAGAATTAGCATGTTTAATAGTTCATCCAGAATGGCAAAGCACAGGAGAAGGAGAACTGTTACTAAGACATATTGAGTCTAGGGCAAAAAGTCTTGGAGCTAGGCGTATATTTGCACTAACTACCAAGACTTCCCATTGGTTTTTAAAGAGAGGTTTTGTCCAATGTGGGATACAAGATTTGCCTAAAGAAAAACAAACTAGCTATAACAGGTCACGCAATAGCTTGATATTTATAAAGAATATTAAACAAGACTGAAAAACTTTAATCTAAAACAAATTTTTATAACCTATAATAGGATATTAATATATGAGTAGAATTGTCAATTGTATCAAACTAAAAAAAGAGTCATTAGGACTGGATAACATTCCTTATCCAGGAAGTATCGGAGAGCGTATATTCAATAATATTTCAAAAGAAGCTTGGCAAGAATGGATAAATATTCAAACACGTCTTATAAACGAAAATCGATTAAATTTAGCTGATCAAAAATCTAGAGAATTCCTTAAGAACAAAATGGAAACATTTTTATTCGAAAATAAAGACATTGAGGTTGATGGATACACTCCATTATCATCCATTGGTTAACATGTATAAGGGATCAACTTCTACGGATGATTTTTACTCCACTATCTGTTGATAAAATCAATACATCTGCTCTATTTATTGCAAATAGACCATTTGTGACAACACCTGGAAAATTGTTGATCTCTTTTTCTAGACTTAATTGATCTTGTATGTATAAATGATGTACGTCAATTATTACATTTCCGTTATCAGTTATAAAACTATCTCTAAGTATAGCTTTTCCACCTAATGAAGCTATTTTTCTAGAAATAGAATTAACAGCCATAGGTATAACTTCTATAGGTAAAGGAAAACTACCTAAACAGCCAACCATTTTACTTTCATCAGCTATACAAATAAATTTATCTGAAACAGAAGAAACTATTTTCTCTCTAGTTAGAGCTCCACCACCACCTTTTATCATGCAAAATGATCTATCTATCTCATCTGCACCATCCACATAAAAAGGTAAATTATCAACCTTATTAAGATCCAAAACTCTTATTCCGTAAGATAATAATCTAGAGCTAGTCCTATCAGAACTAGCAACTGCACCATTAATACTTTTACTAAAAAATGCTAGTTCATCTATAAATAGATCAACAGTAGATCCGGTTCCAACACCAATAAAGAAATTATCATCTAAAATATAAGGTTTTATAAAATTCATGGCAGCTTTAGCTGCTTTTTTCTTTAAATCAAATTGTCTTTTATCATTATTCATTGTGATATTATTATCAAAAATTTATGTTAAAGGATTAATCTTTATTTATATCTTCAAACAATTGGACTGTTTCGTTATTATCAGGAAGAATTTCTAAAGATTTTAAGTTATTAAGCATTGCACGAGATCTTACTTCTGTTTGGCCTAACTTATTACTTGCTGTATCCAAAGTTTTTTTGACGCTAGCTAATGATTCACCGAATTTACTAAATTCAGTCTTAACTGCTCTTAGTATATTCCATACTTCTGAAGACCTTTTTTCAATAGCAAGAGTCTTAAAACCTATTTGTAAACTGTTTAGTAATGCTGCTAAATTGCTTGGACCAACTATACTTATTCTAAGATTAAACAATTTATCAAACAACCCAGGATAGCGCAAAACTTCCGCATAAAGGCCTTCTGTTGGAAGAAACATTATTGCAAAGTCTGTTGTATAAGGAGGTTCTATATATTTTGATGCAATGCTGCGTGCCTGTAATTCTAATGCCTTTGCCAAAGCATTAGATGCTAACTTAGCAATTTCCAGATTCGAATTATCATTAGCCTCTATTAATCTTTCATATTCTTCTTTTGGAAATTTGGAATCTATAGGAAGCCATACAGGAGATGATTCTTTGCTGGAGCCAGGTAATCTTATAGCAAATTCAACAAATGAATCTTTGTGTGGAATAATTTTAACATTACGACTATATTGATCTGTAGTCATAATATCTTCAATTAATCTTGAAAGCTGTATTTCACCCCATGTGCCACGAGTTTTTACATTATTTAAAACTCTCTTTAAGTCACCAACTCCTACGGCTAAATTTTGCATCTCGCCTAATCCCTGATGAACTGCTTCTAATCTATCAGAAACTTGTTTAAAAGACTCTCCTAATCTCCTCTCCAGAGTTGAATGAAGTTTTTCATCAACCGTATACCTTATTTCATCAAGTTTTTCTGAATTGCTATTTTGTAAAATTTGTAATCTATATTCTAAAGTATTTCTAATTTCTTTAGTGCGTCTATCATTTATTTCTATTAATCCCTGCAATTTATCTGTAAAATTATCAGAAAATTTCATAAAAGACGAAGTTATTTCAGAACGATTTGACCTTGCATCACTGTTCAACGTATCTCTCATCGAGTCCTGGAAAGACTTAAAATCCACTTGAAAAATTCTTGATAATTCGAATATATCTTTACTATATATTCTGTGAGACTCTATTACATCTTCGTGCAAACGACGCTCAAAATTTGACATCTCATTAGTAATATCTGTAATTTTCTCAAAACTTAAATGCTTTATTTTCATCAAAATAATTATAACCAAAAAACAGTTAAGCAATACGAAGAGAAATAACAAGTATAATGTGGCACTATTAATTATCATATGTTTTCAGTATAAATGTTATTAGGGATCACTATATATAACTATTTAATAATTAAAAAGAAAACGGTACTGATTATTATTTTCTTTATCCTATAAAACTACAAAAATATGATATTAGTTTAATGTAAAAATAAAAATATATTTACATCACTTCAACTCAATAATAAAAAGTCTTTCTTCTTGAAATATTTTCAAATGAATTTACATATAAGAATAAACTATGTTGGGTTTAATATTGAATTAAACTTAAATCTTAAGGCAATACGCTAACACAAATCATGCTTAGTTATTGTATAATCACTATGAATTCTAGTTTTTTCAATAACAAAGAAGCAAATAAATATACCTTAGATGACAAATAATTTATAATCAAGATTATTTTAATAGCGTATTTTTATATATTAAATGGTATAGTAATTGCTTTTGTTTAAATTGAAAACAACATAACAATTTAGATGAATATAGAATATTCTTTTAAGAATTAATATAAATGAAGGTTTTAAAAAAACAAGTGAAGTATGCTTATGGCTTTTATCCATATCTTATAGAGTGCTTTGGAACAATATGAGGACGTTCATTTTTTTAGAATATCTCTATTTGATTTTTTAAAAACTTCTTTTGATTTTTCAGGAGTAGATGAATGCGAAATATTTGGCTTAATTGGGTTGCATTAGCCGTACTAGCGGTGATAGCTGTTATGCCTGCATCTGCGGATGATACTAAGCTAAAACTAGCTCATGCTTTATCTAGCACTTCTCATTACGGTGCAGGAGCGAGTGCTTTTGCTAATTCTCTAGAAACTATAAGTAAAGGTAAATTTATAGTAGAAAAATTTCCGGATAATATATTAGGTTCTGAGCATGAAGTAATAGAAGGACTACAGTCCGGTAATATTGACTTAGCTGTAATATCAACCAGTGCTGTTATGGATTTAATACCAGAAATAGGCATGTTTGATATACCATTTCTCATGCATGATTTACAACATGCTAGAAATGTACTGGATGGACCTATAGGAAAAAATATTCTTTCTAAATTTCCAGAAAAAGGTATTGTTGCATTGGCATGGGGAGAACAAGGATTTAGACATCTAACAAACAATGTTAGACCAGTTTTGGTACCAGAGGATGCTAGAGGATTGAAAATACGTACTCCTCAAAATTCCATACATGTATCTGGGTTCAGTTATATAGGAATATTACCAGTACCAATGACTTTAACAGATGCTATTAAAGCTCTTAAAGATGGTAGTATTGATGGACAAGAAAATCCACTATCTGTGATAATCGCAACGCAAATGGATAATATGCAAAAATATTTATCTCTCACAGGACATGTTTATGCTCCAGCACTGATACTAGTGTCATCGAAATTATACAAACAATTATCATCTGCTGATAAGAAATTTTTCCAAAAATCGGGACGTGCTGCTTGTTTAAAAATGCGTGATTTTGTAGATGATATAGAAAAGAGAAGCCTCGATAGGTTGAGGAAGGAAGGGATGCAAGTAACAGAAGTTGAGAGAGCAAGTTTTGCAATGGCAATGGAACCAGTATATGCTGAATTTTACAAAAAATTTGATAAAAGAATAATAGATGCAATACCCTTTCAAAGGAAATTTCAATAATCAATTTTAAATAATCTGTCACTCTACTAACACCATAAAAAAACAAATATTTCTTGGTGTTAGTAGAGAACTTTATCAGTATATTGACTTTATGATATCAAAAGAATCCTCTAATCTATTAGAGGTTAATATCTCTAGTCCTTCTATTTTTTCTAGAGGTTTATTTGATGAAGGTATTAAGGCAATTTTGAATCCAAGCTTAACTGCCTCCTTTAACCGGTCTTGTCCCTTTGATGCTGGTCTAAGCTCACCTGCTAAACCAACTTCTCCGAATGAAACCATCTTAAAAGGTAAGGGTTTATTAACCAATGATGAATATATAGCTAGCAATAATGGCAAATCAGCAGCTGGTTCTACAATTCTTACGCCTCCTACAATATTTACAAAAATATCTTTATCACTAGTTGATATTTTTGCATGTCTATTCATCACAGCCAACAACATTGATAATCTATTAGAATCAAAACCAACAGCAAGCAATCTTTTGTTAGATATATTTGAAATATTTAATAATGCCTGTATCTCTATCAATAATGGCCTAGACCCCTCTTGTGTTGCCATAACACAGGAACCAGAGACTTTATCTCTATGCTTAGACAAAAATAAAGCTGATGGATTTGCAACACCTAACAGGCCTAGATCAGTCATCCTGAAAACGCCAATCTCATTAATTGAACCAAATCTATTCTTAAAAGACCTGATAATACGGAAATATGATTGATTATCTCCTTCAAAATATAATACTGTATCTACTATATGTTCCAATATTCTTGGTCCTGCTAATGATCCATCCTTAGTAACATGGCCTACTATTAATACTGTGATACCAAATTGTTTAGCCATCCTTGTTATCTGTATAGCACATTCCCTAACTTGAGAAACAGAGCCTGGAGCAGAATTAGATAAACTGGTAGAAACAGTCTGTATTGAATCAATTACAATGATTGTATATCCTATCTCGATAATATAAGAAATAATCTTATCTAGATTATTTTCCGATAGAATATTGACCTTTTTTTTTAGTAAACCTAATCTGTAAGCACGTAAAGCAACTTGCTCTATAGATTCTTCACCTGTCACATATAAAACATTATTATTTTCCGATAATAATGCTAGAGACTGTAATATTAAAGTTGACTTTCCTATACCAGGATCTCCTCCTATTAGGACTGTAGACCCTGCTACTAAACCACCACCTAAAACTCTATCAAATTCATTAATCCCTACAACTATACGATTTGATTTGCATAATTCTATCTCTGAAAGTATTTTTATTTCAGATATGTTAGTACCTGAATTCTTATATTTATTAAAAACATCATCAGAACGTGAAATAGAAAATGAGTTCCATGAATCACAATTTGGGCACTTGCCAAGCCATTTATAAGCGATATAGTCACACTTTAAACATATATAATTCGATTTGGTCATATTATGAATATATTAACTGATGTTAAACAACTAAAGTTTTTTGTAAATCAATCAATCTTTAATATAAAGATTTGTTTATAAATCATAATCGATTTAGAATAATTTATTCTTCTTAAAAACTACTTAATGATTAAAATGACACCAAATGAATATTGCGAAAAAGAATTTGCTCCTGCTGGATCAAATATATACTATGCAACTATTTTATTACCCAATAATAAAAAAAGAGCTCTGATTTCAATGTATGCTATACATAAAAAAATAGAAAATATATTGTCAGATTGCCACACAAAAACTGTTGCTTACTCAAAAATTTCATGGTGGAAAAATCAAATATATAGAATGCAAAAAGAAGTGTCAGATCATCCAATTACTAAAGAATTATCTCTATATACAAAAGAATATCCTTTTATTTATGATGAATTAATTAGTTTTATAAATAATATAGAAAATATTTTAGAGAAAGATTTTTTTCACAACTGGTCAGATTTATATAATAATTACTGGACAGTTAATAGAGTAATATGCAAACTATTCAACAAAGTATTTTATAATAATGACGATAAAGTTTCTATTTATAATGAAAAGATAGGACTAGCTATGCAACTTACAAGTTCTATACAAGATATATATATAAATGCGAAAAATGGAATTATATTTTTACCATATGAAGATTTAAATCATTTTAGCTTAAGAATAGAAAACATAACTGATGAAAAAAAATCAGAAAATTTTAAAAAATTTATACAGTTTCAAATAAATAGAGCAAAAAAACTATATAAAGAATCTATAACCAATATTCATTCTTGTCACTATAAAAATTACAAAGAAAGTTTTGCTATTGCCGCCATAAATTATGCTACTCTAGAAAAGATAGATTCATATAACAAGAGAGACTCAAACAAAATTATATCGATATCACCTATAAAAAAATTATGGGTATCTTGGCGCACATTAAATAGTAATGGCAATAACTTTATAAAAAAATTATTGCCATTAATCATATAAATTTACATATACTAAATATTAATTTTAAATGTAAATTCATTGTTAGAATAATCTACATTTATTATGTCATTTTCGCCAACTTTACCTTCTAATATTAATCGAGAAAGTGGATTTTCAATATAGTTTTGAATTGTACGTCTAAGAGGTCTAGCTCCGAATACAATATCAAATCCATTTTTTGCTAACATTGAAACAGCATCGTTTGATATTTCTATATGCATGTTTTTTTGTTTTAAACGATCTTTTAATTGATCTATTTGTATCTTTACTATAGAAGCCATTTGCTCTGACTTCAAACTATGGAAGAAAACAATCTCATCTATGCGATTCAGAAACTCCGGTCTTAATGTTAACTTTAGTTCTTCCATTAAAACCTTTCGGATCTCATCATAAGTACTATCAATCATACTTTGAATATGATTAGATCCTAGATTAGATGTCATTATAATTACGGTATTTCTAAAATCAACAGTCCTTCCATGACTATCAGTCAAGCGACCATCATCTAAAACTTGTAGCAAAACATTAAAAACATCTAGATGTGCCTTTTCCACTTCATCTAATAACACAACACTATAAGGTTTTCTCCTAACAGCTTCTGTTAAATAACCACCCTCTTCATAACCAACATAACCAGGAGGAGCTCCTATTAATCTTGCAACTGAGTGTTTTTCCATAAATTCACTCATATCTATTCTTATCATGTGATCCCTAGAATCAAACATAAAATCAGCAAGAGCTTTTGCTAACTCAGTTTTACCAACCCCTGTAGGACCCAAGAAAAGAAAAGAACCAGAAGGTCTTGATTGATCTGACAATCCAGCTCTAGCACGAAGAATGGCATCAGAAACAGCACGAACAGCCTCAGATTGCCCTATAATTCTAGAGTTCAAGAAATCATTCATGTGTAGTAATTTTTCTCTTTCTCCCTGCATCATTTTTGATACTGGAATACCGGTAGCTACAGAAACCACTTCTGCTATTTCTTCAGCACCAACCTGAGTACGAAGTAGTTTAAACTTCTTATCGCTAGATTGATTTATAGAATAATTTTCTGCTGATTTTAATTTTTCTTCTAATTCTGGTAACTTTGAATACTGCAATTCCGCTAATAGATCATACTGGCCATTTCTTTGCAATTCAGCCATCTTTGCTTTCAAGCCATCTATTTCTTCTTTTATATTCTTAGTCCCTTCGACAATATTTTTCTCTGATTTCCATATTTTTTCATAACTATTGTATTCTTCCTGTATCTTCTTTAACTCATCTTCTATGACATATAATCTTTTCTTAGATACTTCATCAGACTCTTTTTTTACAGCCTCTCGCTCTATTTTTAACTGAATCATTCTACGCTCTAACTTGTCCATAGCTTCTGGCTTAGAATCAATCTCCATTCTGATGCGTGCACCGGCTTCATCTATTAAGTCAATGGCCTTATCTGGCAAGAAACGGTCGGTAATATAACGATTAGATAGCTCAGCTGCTGCAACTATAGCTGGATCAGTAATTTCTACACCGTGGTGAATTTCATAACGTTCTTGCAAGCCACGAAGAATAGCTATAGTAGACTCAACATCTGGTTCATCTACAATAACTTTCTGAAACCTCCGTTCCAAAGCTGCATCCTTTTCTATATATTTACGATATTCATCTAGAGTAGTAGCACCTATACAATGTAATTCACCTCTTGCTAATGAGGGTTTAAGCATATTTCCGGCATCGATAGAGCCTTCTGCTTTTCCTGCACCCATTATTGTATGTAGCTCATCTATAAATAATATACTGTTGCTATCTACTGAAATATCTTTCAGTACTGTTTTTAAACGCTCCTCAAACTCACCCCTAAATTTTGCTCCCGCTATTAAAGATGCTAAATCTAGTGATAATACTCTTTTATCACGCAAACTATCAGGAACTTCTCTATTTATTATTCTCTGTGCTAGTCCTTCTACTATAGCTGTTTTACCAACACCTGGCTCACCAATCAATACTGGATTGTTTTTTGTTCGACGTTGCAAAATTTGAATGGTACGTCTTATTTCATCATCACGACCTATAACTGGGTCAAGTTTGCACTGACGAGCTAAAGAAGTTATATCAGTAGTATACTTAGACAATGCATTACGGTTAGATTCATCATTCATATCAGATATTTTATTAGATCCACGAATATTATTAATAGACTCTTTTATTAGATTATTTTTTAAACCAGACTGCCTTAACAATATAGAAACATCGCTTTTATCATCAGATAAAACTAATAATAATATTTCACTAGAAATATAATCATCTCCTCTTTTACTAGCTTCTTTCTCTGCTCTAATAAGCAATCCTTGTAGCTCTTTACCTATTTGAACATCATCTATATCATGCACTTGAGGTAATTTCTTTAAGGAAGAATCTAGCAATGTATTCAATTTATTAATAATAACTCCAGAACCTGCCAGTATGTTAGAAATAAATTTATCTTCATCATCCAGCATAGCCTTCAAAACATGTATAGATGTAATATACTGATTATCATTGATCACAGCTAAACTCTGGGCATCTAATAAATTTTTTTGAAGCTTTACAGTCAGTTTATCAGTTCTCATATCATTCACCAAAAGTAATCAAATAAAAAATCCTGCATATATATACAGGGGAAAAGTAGCTTTATTATTTATTTATATCATCCAAAGGCCAAGAAACACGTAAATAATCATCATGATTTTTAAAAAAATTAAATAATAAAGAAACCGCTAATGCATACTTTCTAGACTTATTATAACTCAGTATAGATTTAAAATTATCACTAACTAAAAATATAGGACCTGTAGATCCTGTTGGAGCAAATAAAACTGCTTCTATATTACCGATATCTTTATTACATATATCTTTGTTATATGTACTAACTACACCAGACTTAGACCATTCATACAAAGAACGTTTATCATTTTCACCTAAAAACTCTAATCCAACAGGTATATCTACCAAAAGATCTTTTGGTAGATATACTTCAATTGCAGCAGGTATGTTATACATCCAATGAAAATTCCTTTTCTTTAAATGATTAGCCGTAGATGCTAATGAATCAACTATAGATCCATATAAATCTATGATACCATCGCCATCACCATCAACAGCTAGCTCGTAAAAAGATGTTGGAATAAATTGAGTCATGCCGAAAGCACCACTCCAAGATCCAGTAAATTTTTCTTTATCTACTAATCCATCTCGCAACATCATAATAGCGGCATAAAAGTTTTTCTTCCATAATGGATTTGATTCAGTACAAGCTCTAGTAAACCATGCATCTAAAACATTAATGTTACCCAAATTTTTGCCATAATTAGTCTCTATTCCAAATACTGCTACTAATAACTCATAATCAATATTGTAAATATTGCATAACTTTTCAAGTTGATTTTTGAATTTTTTTATAACTAAGAGACCATCTTCTTTGCGCTTTACAGTTATCAAATTAGAGATATAAGTGCCCCAACTATATGTAATTTCTGGTTGTATTTTTTTTAATTTTATAGTTTGGTATAGTAGTTTCACATCTTTAGTAAAAAAATCAAAATCTACATAAGATATGTTATTGTCAGGAGCATTCTTCCTCAATTTATCTAAACAATTATCTCTATAGTCTAAATTAAAGGGAATTGGGCACTCAATGCTATAAGATGAAAAAGAAAAACTAGATAAGACCAATACAAACAAATGAAATAAACATCTAATAATCATGTCATAACACCCAATTATGCAACTCAAATAATTTATTAAAATTATTAACCAAACAAACACTGTGGCAATTTTTGCAAAAATATAGCTTTAGCTTATATCATATAACATAATTCCATTATAGTAATTAAGCATAAAAATATTCACAACCTATATATGATAGAAGATTCTAATTTTAGAAAAAATTTTTTAAAATATTATGCAAGAATTTTTTTATTAATCAAAAAAGATTCTAAGAAATATCCAATACATTATATTTTTTTACCTATTTTCTCAAATGCTCAATAAATATAGATCTTATAATTTGTAAATTTAGAGATAAAAGATTTAAAAATGCTTAACTTCTAGTAATTTAAGCTATTGATAATTATAAAGAGCATAGTTTCTAATTTTTGTTAACAAAGAAAAGAAAAACATACAACAAAATTATAAAATTAGTATATATTGGTGATTTTTTTAAATTCTAATTATCAATAAATAATCATGAAATAGTAATTTAAATATGAAATTGCAATTCAAATAAGAGTTATGATATTTTATTAATATTGAACTATTTGATCTTATCTTAATATTAAACTAAATTATAAAAAATATGAGCAATATAAATCCTTTAGGACATAGTATTAAATATTCATTTAATTATGATCCAAGCTATCTCTTTGCAATACCAAGACAAAATATTGCTGAAATACCAATTTATGGCTTAGACATATGGAACATATATGAATTATCCTGGTTAAATAATAATGGAAAACCGCAGATTGCTATCATAAGAATTGAAATACCAGCAAATAGCAGTAAGATAATAGAATCTAAATCACTGAAATTGTACTTAAATTCTTTCAATAATACTTTTTTTAAAAATGTTAAAGAAGTTGAAGATCTTATTAATAAAGATATATCAAATGCAATACAATCTTCTATACTTATAAAAATAATAACTCCTGAAAATTTTCACAAACTATACATAGAAAACTATAGTAATATTGGAATATGTATAGATGATATAGACACAGTAATAGATATATATAAAGAACCATCACCAGATTTATTAAATCTTTCTAGTACTAATGGGAATATAGTATCAGAGATACTTATATCTAGACTTTTTAGATCGAGATGCCCTGTTACAGGACAACCAGATTGGGCAACAATCAAAATAAAATATAAAGGAATAAAAATAGATCATTCTTCTATATTAAAATACATAGTGTCCTATAGAAATCATCTTGGATTTCATGAAAATTGTATAGATAAGATGTTTGTAGATATATCAAATACTTGCCAGCCAATTTATTTAAATATCTATGGAAATTTCACTAGACGGGGTGGTATAGACATAAATCCTTGGAGGGTAAGCAGTAGTAAAGAACTGCCACCACCAGATAATTGCAGAACAGAAAGGCAATAAAGGATACCTAATTATTTCTTTGACCTCTTATTTAACCATTCTGCTATGTATACAGAAACTAATAACATCAATCCTGCAATCATCCATGGTAATCTGTAAAATCCTGCATCCATCATAAATCCAAATATTATTGGGCCACAAGCAGAGCCAATATCCATTCCAGAATAAACGACACCATATATTAAACTAGTAGAATGTTTAGATGCTATTTTTCTAACTAGCATATCTCTAGAAGGAATAGCTATACCAAAACAAAAACCAGCTACAATAAAAGCTAAAGTTATATAGTTTTCAGATACCAAACCAATAGATATGATGAATAATGTAATTCCCGAAACAACGAGTGAGATTAAAATGTTACCTTCTTTAAATCTCATAGCAGATATCAATAATCCACCTACAAATATTCCTATTGCTGAAGATACCATATATGTCGATAACATAGATCCTGCAAATATCTCACTTAAACCATACAATCTAACTAAGATAGGTATCGTATATTGCTGTATTGAAGATGTAGCAAATGATGTAGCAATGAAAAATATAAAAGCTCCCCACATAGCAAAATGGGAGAACATCTTTACTATCGATCCTATATAGTCTTTATTTATTAAATCTTTATTTTCATCGTTATTTTTGCAAGACTTGGTATCAATATATAAATAATCCTTAGATCTGATAAGAAATAATAATGATATTAAAAATAACAATGCAACGCTGAACGCAGCTACACGCCAATTAGTTATAAATATAACCGTAGTAATAAAAATAGGGGCACATGCCCATCCAATACTACCTGACAAACCATGAAAACTAAATGCATAACCAAGCCTATCATTGCTTATCAATTTATTAATTATTAAATAACCGGCTGGATGAAATACGGAATTACCAATTCCTCCCAATACAGCAGAACACAATAATGAGAAATATCCAAAAGAATATGATATCGTCAGACTAGAAATAAAAAAAGCTATCATACCAAATAATAAAACTCTAAATGGTCCATATTTGTCTACTGCTACCCCAGATACAACCTGACCAACACCAGATATTACGTAAAAAACTGATGCCAAAAAACCAAGTTTAGCAAAATCCAAAGAGAACTCTAACCCAAGCGCTATATACAACGATGGCAAAACTAACTGGAAGAAATGAGACAAAGCATGTATAGAAGATATTAGAAGAATAATTTTCCAATCACGAGAACGGATATCTTTATTGTATAACTGGCTATTTTGTGGAGAAGAATTCATATATAAAAACCGAATTAATAAAAATTATAGCGTACTTCTGTCATATTCTATAACAAAAATACAGGTTGTGTTAGAACATCACAAAAATTAATTAGCAATGTCGTTAGGTCAAAATTTACTTTTTAGTGCAGGCCATGAGCATTTTATATAATAAAACATAGACAATAAAGTCAATATAGATGCTGCTGAAATTAATAAAGAGCCGATTTTTAAAAAAGAAATACATAAAATTGACTTTTCATAAAATAAACAAGGTATTGCTATCATTTGAAACACTGTTTTTAACTTTCCTATTTTATTGACAGAAACAACATCTTCTGCACCAATTCTTGCCATCCATTCACGCAAAGCTGATATAAATATCTCTCGAGTTATTATTATTAAAGTTACAAATGTACTAACCCTGCCAAGAGCCAATAAAACTATTAAAGAAGAGCATACTATAAGTTTATCAGCTACAGGATCTAGGAAAGAACCGAATAATGTGCTCTGATTCAAGCTACGTGCTAACCAACCATCAAGCCAATCTGTAAGAGCAGCTGTAATAAAAAGAAAAGCAGCAAGATTATTAATAGATGTAATACAAATATATTTATCAGGAATGTAAAATACTAATAATATTAAAGGAGCTATTGCAACACGGATAAAAGTTAAAATGATTGGAATATTTATAGACATAACCACGACCAGTATTCGACTTAGAATTTAATGTAGAGATTCATATATAGTACATGCTAAAGAACTAGAAATACCATTTATAGAGCTAATATCTTCTATTGTAGCTGAAGCAATACCAGACAGGCTACCAAAATGTTTTAATAAAATAGCACAACGTTTTTTACCAACTCCTTTTATATCCATAACTTTAGAATAAGCTCTAGATTTGGCTGAAACATTTCTCATTCCATTTATAGCAAATCTATGAGCCTCATCTCTTACGTGTGCGAGTAACATCAAAGCCTCAGACTCTAATCCAAGTATTAAATCATCTCTACCATCTGCAAAAACAAGGGTCTCCAAACCGGTTTTACGATTTTCCCCCTTGGAAATTCCAATCAATACACTAATATCTAATTTTAAGTGATTAAATACCTTTTTTGAGGCCTCTATTTGTCCTCTTCCTCCATCAATTAGAACTATTTGAGGTATTTTTATATTTTTTTGTGAAAACCTTTTGTACAAAACCTGTTCTATAGCAGCACAATCATCTCCAGGTTTTATTTTATCTATAATGAAACGACGATACAAAGCAGAATTCATTCCGCAATTCTCAAACACGACACAAGATGCTCTGGTGGCTTCACCTTGAAGGTGACTTATATCAAAACACTCTATTCTTAAAGAAGATACACTATCCAGTTTAATTTTTAATATATCAGTTAATTTATTTATACGATTAATATATAAATTAATATTATCGAATTTTTTTTGTAATGCCAACATAGCATTGTCAGTAGCTTGTTTTAACCATGAATATCTTATTCCTTTAATAGGACTTACTATTATTTTTATTTTTTTTCTTTCTTTGCAAGATTTTTTAATAATTTTAATAGTGTTTCGATCTGCAAAATTATGAGAACAAATCAAAACATTGGGCAATTGATTATTTAAATAAAACTGTGAAGCAAAAGCATCTAGAACAGTCTCAGCATTAATCAAATATTCATTTTCAGAAAAAAAAGATCTATCACCTAAATGTTTTCCATATCTAACCATAGATATATTGACACAATATTTATTTCCCTCAGAAACTATAGATATAATATCCGTATCCTCAGTATCAACACTTTCCATTGTTTGCTTATTTAATATCTTTGATAAAGCTACTACTTGATCACGAAATACAGAAGCCTGCTCAAAATTTAAATCTAATGAAGCCTGATTCATTTTTTCTTTTATTTTTTTTATTAAAGAATTAGATTTACCTTTCAAAAATAAAATCGCATCATCTACATCTTTAAGGTAATTATTTTTACTTATCAATCCAACACAAGGAGCGGAACATCTTCCTATCTGACCTAACAAACAAGGTCGAGAACGATTAGAAAACATAAAATCATTACAATTTCTTATATGAAAAATATTTTGTAAGATTCTAATAGTTTCACGTGCTGCCCATGAATCTGGAAAAGGACCGAAATACTGACCATCAATTTTTTCTTTATACACTCGGCAAAAAATTAACCTGGGCCACTCATGAGATGAGATCTTCAGATAAGGGTAAGATTTATCATCACGAAACAGTATATTATATCGAGGTTGTATAGATTTTATTAGATTATTTTCTAAAATTAGAGCATCAACCTCAGAATTTGTGATTGTAAACTCAACACTAGCTATCTTAGAAACCATAACGCTAATTCTAGGGCTATTGGAATTCTTTATAAAGTATGAAGATACCCTTTTTTTTAAATTTTTTGCCTTCCCAATATATATAACATTACCAGAACTGTCTATATATTTATATATTCCAGGCAAATCAGGAAGATTAGACAAAAAAACTCTTAAATTAGAATTATTTAGCATAATTTGTAGAATATTTCTAACATTTTCTCTTTATTATAACAATAGCTAAAGCTAAGTTAATATCATCACTAATTGAAATATAGGCATCTTTGTAAATAGATCTATACCAATCATTCAGTTGATAAGATAACAAAATTCTAGGACTGCCCTCGCTAGAATTAATGATTTGGATATTTTTCCAAGTAACAGGAAATCTTATACCAGTATAAATAGCTTTAGAAAAAGCTTCTTTAGAAGCTATCCTTGTAGCCAAAAATCTAATGCCACGATCGTAGTTAGCATCTAGCCTTTTTTGAAAAATTTGCAATTCTTCTTTACCAAGCATTTTTGCTAGAAAATGTTTTTCATATTTTTGATATAATTTTCTTACTCGATCAACAGACAATAAGTCTATACCAACTCCAGCAATACCAAATACATCTCTGATATTTTTGGAAATTTCAAGATAATTATTGAACATTTTTAATAGAAAATCCTATTTATTTCTAGCATTTAATATAATATTTTTCATTGTAACAACAGCATTATAAATACCGTCAAACAAAGCTCTACTAATTATAGAATGTCCAATATTTAATTCTTCGATCCCATCAATAGCAGCTATGTTAGCAACATTATCATAACTCAAACCATGACCTGCATTAACTTTTAATCCTTGCTTTTTTGCAAAGCTCACCGCTTCAGTAATTCTGAATAGCTCATCCTTAGTTTGTTTTTGTGTAGCATCAGAATATTTTCCTGTATGTATCTCTACAATATTGACTCCAATTTTTGCTGCAGCGTCTATCTGTTTTATATCTGGATCTATAAATATAGAAACATTTATTCCATTGCTATTTAATAAATCAACTATACCTTTAATATTAGACTTGTATTTAATAACATCTAACCCGCCTTCTGTAGTTAACTCAGAACGATTTTCCGGTACAAGACATACATCATTTGGTTTTACACTACAGGCTATATCAATAATTTCTCTTGATAAAGAACACTCCAGGTTCATTTTAGTTTTTAGAATCTTGCGTATAGCGAAGACATCACTATCTTGTATATGCCTTCTATCTTCTCTAAGATGCAATGTGATTAGGTCTGCACCAGCATCTTCAGCCTTCATTGCTGCTACTAGAGGATCAGGATAATTCGTATATCTTTGTTGCCTTATTGTAGCAACATGATCAATGTTAACACCTAATTTAATCATTACCTATCTCCATAACTAAAAGCATTTACGAGTTACTTAAAACTAAATTACAATATAAAATATATAATTTCAATAAAACGAATCAGTATATTATAATTGATGTAGATAGTTATAGATACATAAGAAACTTATGACATGCGAATTATAAATTAGCTGATACCAATGCATAATGTAACATATGAGTGTATATTTTACTGTTTAATAATATGTTAAATAGTCGATAATAAGAAACATGTGATTATGTTACAATTAACGCTGTAAATCGTTTATATTGCTTATGTATCTGTACAATATTCATATAAATAAGTATAATCAATGGTTCTAATATTTTTTATATAGTAATATAGTTACTACTATAGGAAAGACTTAAATATCTGCGCTAATAAATAGCTGCAGAATTTTTATTATTTATTATTAAGGTTACCTAAATAAGGTGTTTTTTATGGCCCGCATATGTCAAATAACAGGTAAAGCCCCTATGGTAGGCAACAATGTCTCTCATGCAAACAATAAAACAAAAAGACGTTTCCTACCTAACTTGCAATCAAGAAGATTTTGGATAGAGGAAGAAAACAGATGGATACGACTAAAAGTATCTGCTAAAGCAATTAGAACAATAGACAAAAATGGAATTAAATCAGTTTTAATTAACTCCTAATAAAAACCAAAATATTAATGAAAACAGGGAAACAAAAATGGCAAAAGGATCTAGGGAAAAAATTAAATTAGAATCAACAGCTGGTACTGGTCATTTTTATACAACTACCAAAAATAAAAAGAATAACCCAGAGAAAATTTTACTGAAAAAATTTGATCCAGTTGTAAGAAAGCATGTTGGATATAAAGAAATAAAACTTAAATAAATCTGACTATATAGATTATTAATACATAGTCCTATCTTAATTCAAACCATGATCGCTTATATTTTTTAGAACTAGCTATCACGGTTGTCGTTAAGAGTGAATACTATAAAATAGGATCTTAATTTTTTCCTCTTTAAATCAACAAAACTATCAATAATATCCAGCGCTATTATAAAGTAAAGCATTATTGCATATTATATATAATTCACAATGAAAGAATACTACGATCATAATTTAATAGAAAAAACAGCTCAAACACATTGGGAATCTACTAAAATATATAAAGTAGAAGAATATGCAAAAAATGCTGATGGAAGCTTGAAGACTAAGTTTTTTGCTTGTTCAATGCTTCCTTATCCAAGCGGTAAATTGCATATGGGTCATGTTCGTAATTACACAATCAACGACATGATGACTAGACATTTGCGAATGCAAGGTTTTAATGTATTAATGCCAATGGGATGGGATGCTTTCGGTATGCCAGCAGAAAATGCAGCGATAAAGTCCAAAATATCGCCATCTGAATGGACATATAAAAATATTTCTTATATGAAAAAACAGATGTTAGCTATGGGTCTAGCAATCGACTGGTCTAGGGAAATATGTGCTTGCGATCCAAGTTATTATATGTGGAATCAATGGTTATTTTTGAAGATGTTAGAATATGGAATTGTATATAGAGATACCCAAATAGTTAATTGGGATCCCGTAGACAAAACAGTATTAGCCAATGAACAAGTAATTAATGGATGTGGTTGGAGATCTGGCGCGATAGTAGAGAAAAGAGAAATTCCAGGTTACTATTTAAGAATAACTAATTATTCTGAAGAATTACTAGAAGACCTTAATAACAAACTCGAAGAGTGGCCTGAACAAGTTAGATTGATGCAAAAAAAATGGATGGGAAAATCAGAAGGATTAGATTTCGCATTTGAGCATCAAATATTAGATATAGATGGTAATATTTTTCAAAATGGCAAATTACAAGTATTTACAACAAGACCAGATACTTTAATGGGTGTAACGTTTTGCGCTATATCTTATGAGCATCCACTAGCAAAACTTGTTTCCGAGAGAAATATTGAGATAAAAGAATTCATAGATCAATGTAAAACTGGCGGAACAAAAGAATCAGAATTGGCAACAAAAGAAAAGTTGGGCATGGATACAGGATTGGTAGTCAGGCATCCAATAACAAAAGAAGATATATCTGTTTGGATCTGTAACTATGTATTAATGAATTATGGCAATGGTTCTATAATGGGAGTACCTGCTCATGATGAAAGAGACTTTTATTTTGCAAAAAAATATGACATTGCTATTAAGCAAGTAATAGCACAGAATGGAAAAATATTTGATAAAACACAATGGAATGATTGGTATAAAGATACAGATAATTCATACCTGATTAATTCTGGAATATACAATGGTTTAGATTGTATATCAGCTACCAATGAAATATTTTCTTATATTATAGAAAATAAACATGGTCAGAAAAAAACAATGTGGAGATTACGTGACTGGAGTGTATCTCGTCAAAGATACTGGGGAACTCCTATACCTATGGTAAATTGCAGCAAATGTGGAGCTGTACCATTATCAGAAAAAGATCTACCAGTATTGCTACCTGAAAATCTCATTCCAGATGGTAGTGGAAATCCATTAAAAAAAGATGAAGTTTTTATAAAATGTAAGTGTCCAAAATGTTTCGGAGATGCTCAACGTGAGACAGATACAATGGATACATTTGTGGATTCTTCATGGTACTTCATGAGATATACTTCTCCAAATAATAAATATTCTGCTATAGATCAAAGATTAAATTATTGGATGCCTATAGATCAATACATAGGTGGTATAGAACATGCTGTTTTACATCTTCTTTATGCAAGATTTTGGTGCAAGGTAATGCGCGATATGGGGTTATTACAACTCGATGAGCCAATAAAAAAACTAATTTGCCAAGGTATGGTGCTCAACAATACCTATTCAAGAAGAAATAATTTAGGAGGTTTAGAATATTTCAATTCTGATGAAATAGAAATAAGCCAAAATAAAAATTCAGATATTAAAGAATATAAATTAATAAAAGACGGTTCTCCTGTAGAGTATAATGGCATCAGCACAATGTCAAAATCTAAAAACAATGGTGTTGACCCACAAGTCATAATTGATAAATTCGGTGCCGACACAGCACGTTTATTCATAATATTCGCTAGCCCGCCAGAACAAAACTTAGAATGGTCAGAATCTGGAATTGAAGGAGCTAGTCGTTATCTAAAAAAACTATGGAAAATATGTTATTCAAATAGAGAAATATTATTAAATCAAAATAAAAAAAATAATAAAGAAGATATTTCTTTTCAACTTAATGATAATCAAAAACTTCTTAGATTTAAATTATATTCAAATCTTATAAAAGCTAATCATGATTATAAAAGAGTGCAATATAATACAGTTGTTTCAACATCGATGAAAATTTTGAATGATATTGAAAGTTTTATATTAAAAGAAAATTTCAATAATAATCAAAATTACGCTAATGTCTTAAAAGAATCTATAGGAATACTGTTGAGGATACTCTATCCAATAGTCCCTCACATAACATGGAATTTATGGCGAGAACTGGGATACCATTTGATAATGGGAGACATCATAGAAACAGAATGGCCGAAAATTGATCAAAATGCTATTTTAAGAGAAACAATCAAGATTGTGATACAAATAAATGGTAAATTAAAAGGATCATTCATTATTTCTTCTGATGCTAGTGAAGAATATATAAAAGAAGTAGCAATGAAACACGAAAGTGTTATAAAGTTTCTAGATAAGGGTATAAAAAGAATAATTGTAGTCCCTGGCAGATTAATTAATATAGTAATATAAATCAGCTTAATTTCCCTAATTGTACATATATTATCAAATACAATATTGATACTAATATGTACTTTTATTTATAAACAATGATAAGAATTTTAGATTATAAAAATATAAACAATTATATTGAAAATATAAATAATGATTTTCCTCCTGTTTATATAATAACTGGCACAGAGCAATTACTTATAAATGAAACTATAGATAAAATCTATGCTCATCTGCAAAAATATAATTTCCATAACTACGCAAGTTTAGTAATGGATTCAAAAAGCGATTGGTTGTCATTACTTAACTCAATAGCTACTTTAAATTTATTTAATCAAAATAGAATTTTTAACATAAATATTAGTTATGGCAATATCGGAAAATTAGGATCTGATACTATGACTAAAATAGCTATGTATATAAAAAAAATAAATCCTGTTAAGGATATATTAATTATTCAAACTCAGAAAAATAATAAAATTATATATAGCAGTTGGATGAAA
Source organism: Candidatus Kinetoplastibacterium oncopeltii TCC290E (assembly GCF_000340865.1). NCBI lineage: Bacteria > Pseudomonadati > Pseudomonadota > Betaproteobacteria > Candidatus Kinetoplastidibacterium > Candidatus Kinetoplastidibacterium stringomonadis. Next base: position 192,318 of record NC_020299.1, on the reverse strand, counting down.
ACTTTAATGAATATAGGTACAACTATAAACATATCAAGCATAAAACAAAATAATCTTCCTATATGGATTAAAAATAGACTGAAAGAACAAGGACAATTTACTGATATAAAAACAATAGAATGGATGGCTAATAATCTAGAAAATAATTTATTAGGAGCATCTCAAGAAATAGAAAAACTCAGTCTTTTATTTCCTAAAGGAGAGCTTAGTTACATCGAAGTAAAAGATAGTATGCTGGAAGACATATCTATCTATAATCTATCTGATTTTCGCATATCAATACTGAGAGGTGATTTTTTAAGATTAACAAATATATTGCATTATTTTAAAACAAATAATATTTTTCCAATTCCTCTACTTATATGGGGAATGTATGAAGATATAAAAATAATAGGTAAGATGATCGAAAATAATCATTCAGCACAATTCATAGAGAAATTAAATATTTTTGGAAATCATAAAGAAGCTATTATAAAATATAGTATAAAAATAAAAGAAACGAAATTATTAGAAAATATTTTGACAAAAATTCACGATCTAGATCTGATTTCAAAAGGATTAATAAGAACTCATGATATTTGGAGTGAACTACATAGATTAGCAATAGAATTTGCTAAATTGAAATATTGAACATTGATACTCCTCTACATAATGTATTATGTAGAGGAATTCAACTTTCTAGAAGCCTGACAATAACCTACTTTCGCAGACGAGATGTCTACTATCATCGGCGCAAAGGCGTTTAACTATCCTGTTCGGGATGGGAAGGAGTGGAGCCACCTTGCTATAGTCGTCAGGCAAAACCTTAACATAGTGATGTTATCACAAAATAATCTAAGAAGAAGCTATTCCAACAAATAGATGATGGTTGTACTTTTTTTGCAAAATATTTATCATAATCATCCATAAATAAGTTCAATTTCAAACTTAATAACCTGTAGAGTTATAGGATCAAGCCTCACGGGCAATTAGTATCGGTTAGCTGAATACATTACTGTACTTACACACCCGACCTATCAACGTCCTGGTCTTGAACGACCCTTTAGGGGGATCTGAGTCCCCGGGATACCTAATCTTCAGACGAGTTTCCCGCTTAGATGCCTTCAGCGGTTATCTCTTCCGTACTTAGCTACCCGGCAATGCCATTGGCATGACAACCGGTACACCAGAGGTACGTCCACTCCGGTCCTCTCGTACTAGGAGCAGGTTCCGTCAAGTATCCAACGCCCACGGCAGATAGGGACCAAACTGTCTCACGACGTTTTAAACCCAGCTCACGTACCTCTTTAAATGGCGAACAGCCATACCCTTGGGACCTACTACAGCCCCAGGATGAGATGAGCCGACATCGAGGTGCCAAACACCGCCGTCGATATGAACTCTTGGGCGGTATCAGCCTGTTATCCCCAGAGTACCTTTTATCCGTTGAGCGATGGCCCTTCCATTCAGAACCACCGGATCACTATGTCCTGCTTTCGCATCTGTTCGACGTGTCAGTCTCACAGTTAAGCACGCTTATGCCATTGCACTAACAGCACGATTTCCGACCGTGCCTAGCGTACCTTAGAACTCCTCCGTTACTCTTTAGGAGGAGACCGCCCCAGTCAAACTGCCCACCATGCACTGTTCCAAATCCGGATAACGGATCAAGGTTAGAATCGCAAACAATCCAGGGTGGTATTTCAAGGATGGCTCCACATAACCTAACGGTCATGCTTCAAAGCCTCCCACCTATCCTACACAAGATTATTCACAATTCAATGCAAAGCTACAGTAAAGGTTCATGGGGTCTTTCCGTCTAGCCGCGGGTAGATTGCATCATCACAAACATTTCAACTTCGCTGAGTCTCAGGAGGAGACAGTGTGGCCATCGTTACGCCATTCGTGCAGGTCGGAACTTACCCGACAAGGAATTTCGCTACCTTAGGACCGTTATAGTTACGGCCGCCGTTTACCGGGGCTTCGATCAAGAGCTTGCACCCCATCAATTAACCTTCCGGCACCGGGCAGGCGTCACACCCTATACGTCGACTTTCGTCTTTGCAGAGTGCTATGTTTTTAATAAACAGTCGCAGCCACCGATTATCTGCGACCTCTTCATGCTTTGAACGCAAAGTTCATCACAATACTGAGGCATACCTTCTCCCGAAGTTACGGTATCAATTTGCCGAGTTCCTTCTCCTGAGTTCTCTCAAGCGCCTAAGAATATTCATCCCGTCCACCTGTGTCGGTTTGCGGTACGGTCTTGCACAGCTGAAGCTTAGAGGCTTTTCTTGGAACCACTTCCAATCACTTCACAAAACATGTTTGCTCGTGCCACACCCTTGAATTATGTAACCGGATTTTCCTAATTACCATCTACAATGTAGCAACAGGGATATCCAACACCCTGATGATTTTTCGCAATCCGTCCCCCCATCGCACTGTACAATGGTACTGGAATATTAACCAGTTTCCCATCAGTTACGCATCTCTGCCTCACCTTAGGGGCCGACTCACCCTGCGCCGATGAACGTTGCGCAGGAAACCTTGGACTTACGGCGAGGAGGCTTTTCACCTCCTTTATCGCTACTCATGTCAGCATTCGCACTTCTGATACCTCCAGCATCCTTTACAAGACACCTTCGCAGGCTTACAGAACGCTCTCCTACCGCGTATATTAAAATATACACCCGCAGCTTCGGTTTATCGCTTAGCCCCGTTACATCTTCCGCGCAGGACGACTCGATCAGTGAGCTATTACGCTTTCTTTAAAGGATGGCTGCTTCTAAGCCAACCTCCTGACTGTCTATGCCTTCCCACTTCGTTTCCCACTTAGCGATAATTCGGGACCTTAGCTGGCGGTCTGGGTTGTTTCCCTTTCGAGTCCGGACGTTAGCACCCGGTGCTCTGTCTCCCACGCTGTACTTGTACGTATTCGGAGTTTGCCATAGTTTGGTAAGTCTTCATGACCCCCTAGCTATAACAGTGCTCTACCCCATACAGTAATACGTGAGGCACTACCTAAATAGTTTTCGGAGAGAACCAGCTATTTCCAGATTTGTTTAGCCTTTCACTCCTATCCACAGCTCATCCCCTAATTTTTCAACATTAGTGGGTTCGGTCCTCCAGCACGTGTTACCGTGCCTTCAACCTGGCCATGGATAGATCATCTGGTTTCGGGTCTACACCCAGCGACTATATCGCCCTATTCGGACTCGCTTTCGCTACGCCTCCCTTATTTAGTTAAGCTTGCCACTGAATGTAAGTCGCTGACCCATTATACAAAAGGTACGCAGTCACGGAACAAGTCCGCTCCTACTGTTTGTATGCATACGGTTTCAGGATCTATTTCACTCCCCTTCCGGGGTTCTTTTCGCCTTTCCCTCACGGTACTGGTTCACTATCGGTCGATCACGAGTATTTAGCCTTGGAGGATGGTCCCCCCATGTTCAAACAGGATTTCACGTGTCCCGCCCTACTTTTCTTACGCTTAGTTCCACATCAAAGATTTCGTCTACAGGGCTATCACCTACTATGGCAGAGATTTCCATCTCTTTTGACTATCAATAATGCTATAACGTAAAGGCTGATCCGATTTCGCTCGCCACTACTTTCGGAATCTCGGTTGATTTCTTTTCCTCGAGTTACTGAGATGTTTCAGTTCACCCGGTTCGCTTCTACTGACCTATGTATTCAGTCAGTGATACTCTTTTTACAGAGTGGGTTTCCCCATTCGGACATCTGCGGATTACAGCTTGTTTTCTAGCTCCCCGCAGCTTTTCGCAAGATACTACGTCCTTCATCGCCTGTGATCGCCAAGGCATCCACCATATGCACTTAATAACTTGATCCTATAACACTAAAGGCTATATAAGATAAATTGATTATATTTGAATGTTTATGAATATTCCAATTAAACTTGGAACTTTTTTGCAATCACAACCCTATGTCTATTACTAATAATAGACATCTTTTCGTTGTTGCTTCTTCTAGATTTTTAAAGAACAAATAGCTTATTTGATAAAGCTTAAATTTTATGCATAAGCTTTTATGTATAAAATTTAAACTCTATATATGGTGGAGGTGAACGGGATCGAACCGATGACCTCCTGCTTGCAAAGCAGGCGCTCTCCCAACTGAGCTACACCCCCAAAATATCGAAAGGTTTTACTCAAACATTATGGTGGGTCTAGTTGGACTTGAACCAACGACCCCCGCCTTATCAAGACGGTGCTCTAACCAGCTGAGCTACAGACCCATATTTATATTAATTGCATTATACAATGCAATTAATAGGGAATCTGTCATAACCAGCGCTTACTGACAATTATAGCTATTTTAACAATCGATAATTGTGGATACTTAATACGCAGTTTTAATGCTCTTAAAGGAGGTGATCCAGCCGCACCTTCCGATACGGCTACCTTGTTACGACTTCACCCCAGTCATGAATCCTACCGTGGTAATCGCCCTCCTTTCGGTTAGGCTAACTACTTCTGGTAAAACCCACTCCCATGGTGTGACGGGCGGTGTGTACAAGACCCGAGAACGTATTCACCGCAGCATTCTGATCCGCGATTACTAGCGATTCCGACTTCACGTAGTCGAGTTGCAGACTACGATCCGGACTACGATCGGGTTTCTGGGATTGGCTCCCCCTCGCGGGTTGGCGACCCTCTGTCCCGACCATTGTATGACGTGTGAAGCCCTACCCATAAGGGCCATGAGGACTTGACATCATCCCCACCTTCCTCCGGTTTGTCACCGGCAGTCTCATTAGAGTGCCCTTTCGTAGCAACTAATGACAAGGGTTGCGCTCGTTGCGGGACTTAACCCAACATCTCACGACACGAGCTGACGACAGCCATGCAGCACCTGTGTTCCAGTTCTTTTTCAAGCACTCCTGAATCTCTTCAGGATTCTAGACATGTCAAGGGTAGGTAAGGTTTTTCGCGTTGCATCGAATTAATCCACATCATCCACCGCTTGTGCGGGTCCCCGTCAATTCCTTTGAGTTTTAATCTTGCGACCGTACTCCCCAGGCGGTCAACTTCACGCGTTAGCTGCGCCACTAAGACCCGAAGGTCCCAACAGCTAGTTGACATCGTTTAGGGCGTGGACTACCAGGGTATCTAATCCTGTTTGCTCCCCACGCTTTCGTGCATGAGCGTCAGTGTTATCCCAGGAGGCTGCCTTCGCCATCGGTGTTCCTCCGCATATCTACGCATTTCACTGCTACATGCGGAATTCCACCTCCCTCTGACACACTCTAGTTCGGTAGTTAAAAATGCAGTTCCAAGGTTAAGCCCTGGGATTTCACATCCTTCTTTCCGAACCGCCTGCGCACTCTTTACGCCCAGTAATTCCGATTAACGCTCGCACCCTACGTATTACCGCGGCTGCTGGCACGTAGTTAGCCGGTGCTTATTCTGCAGGTACCGTCATTCATGCTGTGTATTATCCAGCACTGTTTCTTCCCTGCCAAAAGTGCTTTACAACCCTAAGGCCTTCATCGCACACGCGGAATGGCTGGATCAGGGTTTCCCCCATTGTCCAAAATTCCCCACTGCTGCCTCCCGTAGGAGTCTGGGCCGTGTCTCAGTCCCAGTGTGGCTGGTCGTCCTCTCAGACCAGCTACGGATCGTTGCCTTGGTGAGCCATTACCTCACCAACTAGCTAATCCGATATCGGCCGATCCAATAGCGTGAGGTCCGAAGATCCCCCACTTTCCCCCTTAGGGAATATGCGGTATTAGCTACGCTTTCGCGTAGTTATCCCCCACTACTGGGCACGTTCCGATATATTACTCACCCGTCCGCCACTCGCCACCAGACCGAAGTCCGTGTTGCCGTTCGACTTGCATGTGTAAAGCATTCCGCTAGCGTTCAATCTGAGCCAGGATCAAACTCTTCAGTTTAATCTCTGTATTTTTTATACGTAATTTAAGTCTGATTTAGACTTAGAATACGTCGCTACCCAAAAAATGAACGGGGTCTTAGAGTATTCCTCTAAAACCATGTACATTATTGGATACTTTTATCTAATTAGCTAAATGTAAAATATTACATACTAAAACTAGTATCAAGTACCCACAATTATCGATTGTTTATTGTTAAAGAGCTTAGTTCTGACAATTGATTCTTCATCAGTTGCAGAAGAAGAATTCTCGCTCTTAACGAGAAAAATGTCAACATATTTTTTAATTAACTAAAATGCAAAAACAACATAATCCTTTAATTAATACATCCAATATGTCATCTTACAAAGATTAGTATACTAGTTTGGATTATATTAACATGAAAGCTGATATTTTTTGCAAAATTATAGATAATTATGGAGATATAGGTTTCTGCTGGAGATTAGCGAAAAATTTATCTTATGACTACAAATGGAGCATTAGATTAATAGTAGATAATCTTAATGTTTTTTCTTTTATACAAGAAAAAATAGATGTTAATGCAGATAGCCAAGTACTTTCTGGTATTCATATAATAAAATGGGACGTTATTTCAAAGCAGTTGATCCTTCCTAGAGGGATTATCATAGAAACATTCTCTTGTGATATCCCAGAAATCTTTAAAAAAATTATGATAAGAGATACAAAAAAATTTATTTGGCTAAATATAGACTACCTTAGTGCTGAACAATGGGTAGAAGATTGTCATCTACTTTCATCAAATTTGTCTAATGGCCTAAATAAAACTTTCTTTTTCCCGGGATTTACGAATAAAACAGGTGGATTGATTATTGAAAATAGTTTTTTAAAAAATAGATATCTTTTAAAAAATTCTACTTCTATGCAAGAAAATTTCTTACAAAAATTTGGCATAAATTATAAAAGATCAGAGTTTCTTTTTTGCTTGTTATTTTGTTACCCTAAAGCTCCTGTCAAAGAACTTATAGAAAGTATGAAACATCTTAATAAAAAAATAGTATTGATAACAAATGATGCTTCTATGTTTATGAATATCGACAATACTAATAACTTAAAGTTGGTTTCAATTCCATTTATAAATCAGGATAACTTTGATAAACTGATTTGCTGTATGGATATAAATTTTGTAAGAGGAGAAGACTCTTTTGTAAGAGCTGTTTTATCAGGAAATCCATTAGTATGGAATATATATGAACAAAAAAATAACGCTCATATATACAAACTTAAATCATGGTTAAACTTGAATAACTTTCCTGATACAATAAAACAATTAATGTATTCTTGGAATAATTTTGGAGAAGAGAGTTTAATAAATACTTTTGAAATAGCAATGTCTTATAAAAATTGGAATTTATGGAAATATTATTCTAAAATAATAGCCGAAAAACAAATATCCAATAAATCACTTGGTGGAAATATAGTAGAATTCTGTGTAAATAGGCGGTACATGGAATTATCTCCAAGTGTTAACTAGATATTTATTATTACACTTATTCTTTTATATAGTTCTCTAGAAAAATATATAAAAGTTATTTAAAAGATATGGAAAATTTTGGAGGTTCAATATAAATGAAAACAGCTCAAGAGTTAAGAGTCGGTAATGTTGTTATGGTTGCAGGTGAACCATTAGTAGTACAAAAAACAGAATATAACAAATCAGGAAGGAATTCTGCTGTTGTTAGAATGAAATTCAAAAATCTATTGATAGGATCAGTAAGTGAGTCTGTATATAAAGCTGATGAAAAATTTGCTCTGATACAACTTGATCGCAAAGAATGTACTTACTCATATTTTAATGATCCAATGTATGTTTTTATGGATGAAGATTTTAATCAGCATGATATAGAAAAAGAAAGTATGGGAGATTCTCTTAAATACTTGCAAGATGGCATGCAAGCAGAAGTTGTGTTTTACGATGGAAAAGCTATATCTATAGAACTACCTAACACAATAATAAGAAAAATTACTTATACTGAGCCTGCTGTTAGAGGAGATACTTCAGGGAAAGTGACAAAACCAGCTCAGATAAGTACAGGTCATGAAATCAACGTACCGTTGTTTTGTAAAATAGATGATAATATAGAAATTGATACAAGAACTAATGAGTATAAACGTTTAGTGAACTAAATATATAAAAATGAATGAATATGACAGTTAAAGTTTTTGATTTAAAATGCAATTACGGACATTTCTTCGAAGGATGGTTTTCATCACATGATGAATTTGAGCTTCAAAATTCTAAAAAAATTATAGAATGCCCATTCTGTTCTTCCAATGAGATTACCAAGCTGATTTCAGCGCCTTATGTTACTAAAAGCTCAAGGTTAGAAATATCAAATAAAGCAAAAATAGATAATTCGTCAGATAAGGTTAATATCGTCGATATACAATCAAATTTAATAAAAGAAATGATTAAAATTCTGAAGAAAGCAGAGAATGTAGGATCTAATTTCGCAGAAATAGCTAGAAAAATTCATTATGGCGAAGAAAAAAAACGATCTATAAAAGGAATTGTTACAAGTGAAGAACAAAAATCTTTACAAGAAGATGGAATAGAGATTTTAAGCATTCCAAAATCCTTAAAAGATCCGTCATCGATGCATTAAATGATTGAAAATTACTAATAATAAGTATAAGTGCAGTTTATAATTTTTAATTACTAGTAGCTATATTTTATTTATAAAAAAATGGTGCGCCCGGCAGGATTTGAACCCACGACCCCTTGGTTCGTAGCCAAGTACTCTATCCAACTGAGCTACGGGCGCAATTAACAATTTGAAATCCAACACATGCTAATTCTATATTGTTTTTAAGAAATCTGCAATAATACTATATTTTTTATAATAAAAAATGGCGGAGGCAGTGAGATTCGAACTCACGGTGCAGTTTTAGCCACACACTCCCTTAGCAGGGGAGCCCCTTCAGCCACTCGGGCATGCCTCCACTTACTTATAATCGATTATCTATTTATCAAGATCGAATGCTTTATGTAGTGCTCTTACAGCTAATTCCATATATTTATCATCTATAATTACAGATGTCTTTATCTCGCTAGTGCTGATCATTTTGATATTTATACCATCCTGAGCTAAGGTCTTAAACATCAAACTAGCCACACCAACATGAGATCGCATACCCACTCCAACTATTGATACCTTGGCTACTTTTTCGTCAACAGCTAAATCTTGTGCTTTAACCGCAGGTATTACTTGATTCCTCAAAACATCAATAGTATGCTTAAAATCGTTACGATTCACAGTAAATGAAAAATCAGTAGTACCGGAAACGGATTGATTTTGAAGAATCATATCAACTTCTATGTTAGCAGCTGCAACAGGACCAAGGATTGAATGAGCAATACCAGGTGTGTCAGGAACAGATAACACTGTAATCTTAGCCTCATCACGACTAAAAGCAATACCAGAAACTACAGCAGACTCCATTTTACCATCTTCCTCAAAATTAATTAATGTACCTGAACTCATTTCTATTTCAAGAGAAATAAGAGGATCAGTCAATGAAGACAACACCCTGGTAGGAACACTATACTTGCCAGCAAACTCTACAGATCTTATCTGTAACACTTTAGAACCAAGAGACGCCATTTCCAACATTTCCTCAAAAGAAATCTGAGAAAGTCTACGCGCTTCTGGAACTACTCTAGGATCTGTTGTGTAAACACCATCTACATCAGTATATATCAAACACTCTTGTGCTTTCAAGACTGCAGCTATAGCTACTGCAGAAGTGTCAGAACCTCCTCTACCTAAAGTTGTTATATTTCTTTCTGAATCAATCCCTTGAAATCCAGTAATAACAACAACTTTACCTTGAGCCAGGTCATTCTGAACCTTAGAACCATCTATCGATACAATTCTAGCCTTAGTATGAGAAGAATCAGTATTGACTGGAACTTGCCATCCAGCATAACTTCTTGAAGAAACCCCTTCTTTTTGTAGAGCTATAGCTAATAGTGCACTACTAACTTGCTCTCCTGTAGAAGCCAACATATCCATCTCTCTTACATCAGGGAAAGGAGAAATTTCTCTAGCAAGTCCAAGCAAACGATTTGTTTCGCCAGACATGGCTGAAGGTAAAACTACAACCTTGTGCCCAGCCATATGCCACTTTGCTATACGACGAGCTACATTCCTGATGCGCTCGACAGAACCCATTGATGTTCCACCGTATTTATGAACGAATAAAGCCATGTAACACTCTATATGAAAAAATATTATGAACTTGCATATTGTAAGATAATAAATCGATTTTGTCTCTAAATATTAGAAAATATATCTTTAATTGTTTAATTTGGGAAATTCTATCCATACGAGTCCTTTACGACATAATATATCACATTTACCATATTTCACCTTCATAAATCTGTCGTGTCCTAGCGAATGTAGATTTGCTAATTGTCTATATAAATTGTTAACAAAAGCCTCTGTAGGCATAATTAAATTATTTATTAAAAACCAATATCTTATAACTTGTATTTTTCTATAAGTTGAATCGATAGAACGCCATTTAGAGAGGGAAAAACAACTATCCTTATTAATTCTTAACTTATCAAAATCTAATTTAGCTAAATCTTCCAATATGTCTGAGGCAACAGACATTTGATGAGCATTTCTATATAAAGAATTTCTCCATTGGGGCCAATATTTATCTAGCTGAGGAGCTAAATGGTTTCTAATTAATGATCTAGCAGTAGTATCGTCTATATTAGTCGGATCATTAACTGGATACCAAGATGTAAAATTCGAAAATATCTTCATCTCTGAATCAATCATATTTTTAGATATATTTAACCAAGGTCTAATATAAGATTTGCCATTTTTTATTGAAATACTTCTCATAGCACCCATACCTTTTATACCTGATCCACGTAATAGCCTTAAAAGCACAGTCTCTGCTTGATCATCTTTATGATGGGCTAATAAAAGATGTTCGATTTCATAAAAATTCATCAAATCATCAAATGCTTTATATCTAGAGTTTCTAGCAGAAGCCTCTAAGCCATATTTACTTCCAAGATCTACATAAATTTTTTTTTCATAAAAAGGAATTTTCAGCATATTAGCCAAATCATGAGCTCGTTCAGACCAAGAATCAGAATTATCTTGTAAACAATGATTGATATGGAATAGACATAGAGAAATATTCAAATCACTGGTCACTTTAGTCGCTGTTACGGATAACATAGCAGAATCCATGCCACCACTAAGACCAACAGCAATTCTTTTCGGTATAGTATTCAGATTCATCAAAAAAGATCTAAGAGCATCATAAAGGTGTTTGGAAACAATATACATGTTTATAGTGCCAGTAATTATTAAAACTCTTGAAATGAACCAACTGATAAAATTTTACTTAATCTTTGCTTAACAAAATAATCAGGACTTGGATTCTGTAACTGTTTAATAGCATCTATCAAAGCATCACGTAACAATTGATACATAAGTGCATAATCTCTATGTGCCCCACCCATTGGTTCTTTTACAATCATATCTATCAATCCCAATTTTTTTAACCGTGAAGATATTATTGCTAAAGCATCAGCTGCTTCTGCAGCTTTCTCAGAATTGCGCCATAAAATAGAAGCACAACCCTCAGGTGAAATAACAGAATAAGTTGCATACTGCAACATTAAAACTATGTTTCCAATAGCAATAGCCAAAGCACCTCCAGATCCTCCCTCTCCTATAATAGTGGTAATTATAGGCACCTTTATCTCAGACATTGTGTACAAATTTCTACCAATTGCTTCAGATTGACCACGCTCTTCCGCACCTACTCCTGGATATGCACCAGGAGTATCAATAAAAGTAAATATAGGAATATTAAATTTCTCTGCAAGTTTCATCAGACGCAATGCTTTTCTGTAACCTTCGGGCTTAGGCATTCCAAAATTACGCATTGCCCTCTCTTTTGTCCCTCTGCCTTTCTGATGGCCAATCACCATACAAGATCTATCATTAAATCTTGCTAGTCCACCTATTATAGATTTATCGTCAGAGTACATTCTGTCACCATGTAACTCGTTAAAATCAGTAAATAATCCATTTATATAATCTAATGTATGAGGGCGCTGTGGATGCCTTGCAACCATAGATACTTGCCATGGAGTAAGATTAGCATAAATTTCTTTAGTAAGTTGCTGGCTTTTGTTTTTTAATTTTCTTACTTCATCCGATATATCAGTTGCAGAATCAGCACGAATATAACGTAGCTGCTCTATTTTTTCTTCCAATTCAGCTATAGGCTGCTCAAAATTCAGGAATGTGTTTCGCATATTAAAATTTCAGATAATAATTTTATTAAATATTACTACTCTATGCTACACCATAAATACCAAGAAGCAACGGTACGCCAAGGTCTCCATGCTACTGAAACTTCTCTAGCCTCAAAACGAGAAACTGGCTCACCACTAAAATAATGTAATGATATAGCTCTAATTAATCCTGTATCATCTAAAGGCATTACATCAGGACGTCGTAAATTAAAAATCAAAAACATCTCTGAGGTCCAGCGTCCTATACCTTTTATGGAAGATAGCTCAGAAATAACCGACTCATCATCCATATCGATCCATTTATCAGGATTAATTTTTTTTTCGTGGAAATGAATAGCAAGATCATATAAATAATCTACTTTTCTTTTTGGAAGACCAATACTCATTAATTCTTCTCTTTTATTATGTATAATATCCTTAGGAGATGGAGATTGGCCAAATATCTTGACAAATTTACCCCAAATAATACTAGCTGTTTTAGTAGATATTTGTTGGCTTATTATAGAGTTTGCAAGTGTAATAAAAGGAGATTCTGAAGACAAAAGTTTTTTTTCCGAATGCAATGGGATAATTCTCTTTAGGATTCTATCCTTTTTTTTTAGATCTGAAACTGCTTGTTCCCAATAATCAGGTTGAGTGGAATTCATGTATAGCATTTTTTATGTAATAATCCTTTACATTAATTGCATTAAACACGACGCCAATTAGTATTGCCATTAGACGTATCTTCTAGCTCAATACCGGAGTCGTTTAGCATCGATCTAATTTTATCAGCTTCTAGATAATCATTATTTCGTTTAAAATAACTCCTTTTGCATATTAAATTCTCTATATCTTCCTTAGAAAGGATATCTGCTGAATCATTGCGATTTACAGAAATCTTATATCTTGTAGGCTCAGAGAAATAAACCATAGGATCTTGAGACAATATACCTAGGATTCCTGCTAAAGATTTCAGTTGTGTTGCGCTATGAATACATTTATTTTTATTTGCTTTCGATGCCAAATCAAAAAGTATTGCTATAGCGTTGGGAGTGTTGAAATCATCATTCATAGCTAGTTTAAAAGCATCAGAAAATTTATCGCTCCAATCAACTCTGCAATCTTCTGATTTTACATTGATATTGAAAAGCACAAGATACAATTTATCTAGAGAATTTTGAGCATCTACAAGATTTTCAAATGTATAATTCTGCTTGCTGCGGTAATGACTTCTTATTATAAAAAATCTTAGCATTTCTGCTTCCCTAAGATTAACTTCATAACGAAAATCGACAGGTAAAATTTCTTTACCTATTGCTTGACGAATAGTGTAGTAATTACCTAACGATTTTGACATCTTGGCATCATCAACCATCAAAGGCCCACAGTGCATCCAAAAATTAGCAAGATTGGTACCAAAAGCACCTTCAGTCTGAGCTATCTCATTCTCATGATGCGGAAATATAAGATCAGGACCTCCTCCGTGTATATCTATAGGATTGCCTAATATAGAATGACTCATTGCAGAACACTCTATATGCCATCCAGGACGACCCACACCATAACAAGAATCCCACCTGCTGTCATATGGATCATTCTTTTTATAAGACTTCCATAAAACAAAATCCAGAGGATCAGCTTTAAAAGAAGATACAGATACACGATTTCCAGATCTTAACTCATTTAGATTTATCCCTGATAATTTGCCATAATCATTGAAATTCTTAATTGAGAAATTAACATCTCCATCTAATGCTTTATAAGCAAGACCCTTGCCTTCAAGCAGTTTTATAATGTCAACCATTTCATTTACATAGTCAGTCGCTTTGGGTTCTTTAAAAGGAGTTTCTATATTTAAAGCTTTTTCGTCCATATGCATAGCTGATATGTAGAATTCAGTAATTTCCTTTATGCTTTTATGTTCGCTCAAAGATTTATTGATAATTTTGTCATCTATATCTGTAATGTTTCTAACATACCTTACATCAAATCCAATATTCTTTAACCAGCGCTGTATAACATCAAAAACTACCATTATTCGAGCATGTCCTAAATGACAATAATCATAAACTGTCATGCCGCAGACATACATATTAACCACATTATCATTAATGGGCTTAAAATCACTCTTCGATCTAGTCAATGTATTATATATTTGCAACATATTAATTATTATATTAAAAACAATCCTGATGTTAGAATCACAAGATAAGTAGCTTTGCTTTGTAAATTACTTACCTTGTTATATATGCTTATGTGGTTAAAATCTATATGATAGAAACATTAGTAGTTATGGTAAATATTTTACACAATGTATAACCACAATTAATACCAAGTTAAAGGACAATTATTTGTGAAGCATAAAGTGAATAGCATCAACTTATCTATTAGAATTCTTATGGCTTGTTAACAACTCATATCAACTAAAACTACATTCGCTTAAGGCTACTATACAACACAACAAACGACTAAATCAAATATAAATAATAGAAAAGAGTCAAATCAGTCAATAATTAAGAATTATTGTTTGCTTACTCACAAAAACTCAATAAAGATAAATTCTAATCCTGAAAATTGGATCAAAAAATAAAACTGTGTATAAGTAAACAAGTTGATTCTTTAAAAAAATGAACAATTCGAATCTGAACTACAAATTTTAAAAAAATAAGTAACAATTAGATATATGTAAACTTAAATTTAGCTATTAGAGAAGTTATAATATTAAATTGCCTGGGCTATTTGTAAATGAAACTTTTGTTCATTGAGATTTTTATCAATTATTTGCAAAAAAACTTAAAGATAAAGTAATTTATAATATATATATCAACAAATATATACAATCGTGAATGATGATATAAACATAATAGTTAAATTATTGCTATGGTAATTAATTAATCATATTATGATAGAATAATAACTCTACATTTACTGTAGAAGAACTTATAAATAATAACTAATATTTTACAAATCATGTGTAAAGCTCAAATACAGACAAATCATGGCAGAATCATTATTCTTCTTGATAAAGAAAAATCTCCGAATACAGTTGAAAATTTTTTAAAATACATAGATAAAAATTTTTACAATGGAACAATATTTCATCGTGTAATAAAAGGATTCATGATACAGGGTGGCGGATTATTACCTAGCCTAACTAATAAAGAAAATTTGGAAAGTCCTATAGAAAATGAGGCAAATAATGGTCTCAAAAATAATATTTATACTATAGCTATGGCTAGGACAAATGATCCTCATTCTGCCACTTCACAATTTTTCATAAATACTTCTGATAATGGATTTCTTGATTATAAATCTCCTACTTTAAATGGTTGGGGATATACGGTATTTGGTAAGGTTATAGAAGGAACTGAAGTAGTTGATAAAATAAATAATGTAAAAACCTCAAACAAAGGATTTTATAGTGATGTTCCAATTGATGATGTCAAAATAGAAAATGTTGAAATCATTGAATGAAATAAAATTTTTTTGAAAATATATGACTAGCTTTTGATTTTTATATATCAAAGCATATGTCAGGAAATTCAAAAATCTTTATAAAATCTTAGAAAAATCTACCAATTCAAATACTTTATATGACTATAAGATTTTTTGATACTTAAATATAAGATGATTTAATTATAGTGGCTTATTACTATAATTAAATCAATAAAGTAGCATCTAGATATATAAACATATATAGCTTAACTGTAAATACAAATTTCTTACCAGTGAAAAACATTTTTCTGTTGTTTATGGCGTTTTTAAAACTTTACTATAAAGTTATTTTAGGAAATAACTATCAAGATATAATTATTCATGGCTATGAATTATGTACAAATGATAAAAAATATCAAACATTTAGAATGACAGTTAGCAATACTATCTGAAAAATATAATTCTTACAAAAAAGTTCATCAGAAAGAAGAGATATTGCAAAAAGTTTACGAGAATACAGCAAATCTTCTAAAATCAAAAAATAAAAAGAAGTAACAGATATACATGAACTAGAAGCAGAAAAAAAATCTTAAGAGTTTATGAAATATTGGCAATATCAGATAATGCTATAGATTAACATGGTTTCTAAATCAAATTCTTAGCAGAGGAACAAAATCGCAAAACCAACTACTATTCTATATAAAGCAAAAACAACATAAGTATTTGTTTCTACAAATCTCACTACGTATTTTACTATAAAGAAAGCAGAAATGAATGCTGAAACAGAACCAATAAGAATATTTGAGAAATCAATATAAGAAAGATCGTTTATATTAGACCAAAGATCAAATAAAGCTGCTCCTAGCATTGTAGGTATAGCTATTATAAATGAATATTTTGTAGCAATACTTCTATTCAATCCAGATATCATTCCTCCTATAACTGTCGCTCCGAATCTAGATACTCCTGGTATCATAGCGATACATTGGGCAAAACCAACACATAAAGATTGTTTAATAGAAATACTATACAAATCGGAATAATAAGATAATTTTTCACTAGAGCTGATATTTCTTCTGTACTCAACGATTATAATTACTAATCCTCCTATTATAAGAGAAAGGGCTATTACATTAGGACAAATAAATAACTTTTTTATATGTCGTATTAGCAAAGCTCCAATAATAATAGACGGCAAGATAGAACATAATACCTTTGTTGAAAATAACAAGTATTTATATTCTAGTCTGAAAACTCCAAATAATATATCAAAAATATAAGATCTAAACAAAAATAGCGCAGAAAATATAGCTCCTACCTGTATGAATACCTCAAAAACCATACCATTACAAGAATTAAAGTTAATTAATTTTCCAATAAATATTAAATGCGCTGTGCTTGACACAGGTATAAACTCTGTTAAACCTTCTATTATTCCTAGAAAACAAACTTTAATTAAAACTAAAAACTGATCCATATCTAAAAATTTCATTCACTATAAATCTATACTTCTTCCGAACAAGATAAATTATCAATTAATGACTTAGTAACTCTAACTAGAGATATTCTTCTATTATCACACTTTAGAACTTCAAATTTAAATTTACTGTTATATATCATATATTCCCAAGTATCACCTATATTTGGCAAGGCACCAAAATTAGCTAGCAAATATCCGGCCATAGTTGAATAATCATTCGAGTCATTTAGCAAACAATCAATTTCTAAAACTTGCTCAACATGATGTAAATCAGCAGAACCATCTATAATCCATCTATCACTACCATCCTCAACAATTGTAGGCAATTCATTTTCATCAGGAAATTCTCCAGCTATTGCTTCAAGTACATCTATTGGAGTTACCAATCCCTCTATTTCTCCAAATTCATCAGCAACAAGAGCTATCTGTACTCTTGACCTTTTAAACATCTCCATTAGTTTTAGAATTCTAGTAGATTCATGAATTATAACTGGTTCTCTCAATCTATCTAACTTCAATATTCCATCATCGGTTGCTAAATTTATAATCATCTCTTTAGCTCGTCCTATTCCTATAACCTCTTCGAGAGATCCCTTGCAAACAGGAAAAAAACTGTGAGGATCGTCTACTAACTGTTTTCTAATAGATTCTGATGTTTCATTAATATTTACCCAAGAGATATCAATCCTAGGAGTCATAATCGAAAGTATAGACCTCTCTGCTAATGTTAAGACACCACTAACCATGTTTCGCTCTTCTATTCCAAAATCATTAGTATTTAACGAAGGAGTATTAATTGATTCGTGATTTTCGTCAAAAACAGTTCTTTTACCAAGCATAAGCAGGACAGCTTCAGCTGTTCTTTCTCTCATTGGACGTCTAGTATCTATTTTTGATAGATTTCTACGATAAATATTATTCAATGCTTCTATAGATATTGAGAAGCCTATTGCTGCATATAAATAACCTTTCGGTACTATATAACCAAAACTCTCAGATATTAATGAAAATCCTATTATAAGTAAAAATCCTAAGCATAAAACTACAACACTTGGGTGAGTATTTACAAAAATAGTTAATGGTTTGGATGCTAAAATCATAATCCCAGTAGCAATAATTGCAGCTATCATCATAATAGCTAAATGATCAACCATGCTGATGGCTGTTATAACAGAATCTAATGAAAAAACAGCGTCGAGAACAACTATCTGGGCAACAATAACCCATAAACTAGCATATACTCGAGTTCCAACCACTTCAGACAAACTGCCATTGATACGATCATGTAATTCCACAGTGCTTTTGAATAAAAGTAAAATACCTCCCGTTAACATTATCAAATCGCGCCCAGAAAATACACTAAAGTGAAATAAAGGATCGGTTAAGGTTAGTAACCAAGACATGCATGATAAAAATATTATGCGAATTATTAAAGCAAAACCTAATCCAGTAATTCTAGCCTTATCTCTTTGACCAGGAGGCAGTTTATCTACCAAAATTGCAATAAAAACTAAATTATCTATTCCTAAGACAACCTCAAGAATGACCAAAGTGAATAATCCAACTAATGCAGTCGGGTCCTGTAGCCAGTCTAACAAAGATATCTCCATAAATTAAAAAAAACAATTATAAGTAATATTACAAATATCAATTCTCTTGCTATTTAACTAAAATCTTATTTATATAATTCTTAAAAAGAGTAAATATTTTCGGAGTAGCTGCTATTATTTGTCTAGATTGCAACCAATCTTGATCACCATTAAAATCTGTTACCAAACCACCTGCTTCAGAAACCATGAGACTTCCAGCTGCTAGATATTTTCTATCAAGACTGCTACATCCATAAAAGCCATCCAACCGACCGCAAGCTACATAAGCTAAACCAAGAGCAACTGATCCTATACGCCTTGTAGATAAACAACCTGTAATAATTTTATTATTAAAGGGGGCATCATTAATATCTATATGGTCAGAACCATCACCAATCAGAGAATTACTAAAACTAATTTGTCCAGATACCCTAATACGACGATCATTCAGAAAAGTGCCAGAGCCTCTTCGCGAGGTAAACAAATCATTACGAACAGGATCATACACTACTGACTGCAAAATATTACCATTTTGTATAAGGGATATGGAAATAGCATAAAATGGGAATCCATAAGCAAAATTAATTAGTCCATCTATAGGGCAAATAACCCATAAAAAACCTTTATGGTTCTTTAGATCTCCGAAATTTCCATCTAGAGAAATAGCATGATCAGGATATGCTGTTAAAATCACTCTTTTGGCAGTTTCTTCTGCTAATCTACAAGCTTCATCAGCGTATTCATTTATTAAATGCCGAGATATATTAACTCTTTCCAAATCTAAACTAAAACGGCTTAAAACTATACTGGATCGCCTAACGGCTTTAACAGCAATATTTAACATCGGATGCATAACAAAATACCATACAAAACTTATTATTCTATTCTAATTTAAACAATACGAAAAAATTAAAATTAAACCTATTGTTAAAAAATTCTTACAAAATCTCAGAATTTTTGATTAATATAAATATTATAGTGCCTAATTTATGGCACTATTTATTACAATAGGAGCTTCTAATCCAGCAACACCAAGTGCAACCCATATTTGATGATATAGATTCCATCTTAAATCCCAATAATTTGAAGAATCAGACCAGACTCTGACGTTAATTACTATGCTAAATTCTTTATAGTCTACTACCTTAACTAATGGAGCAGGATCAACAAGAATTAAAGGGTTAGATTTAACAACATCAATAATAGTTTCAAGGGCTAGATCTATATTAGATTTGTAATTAATTGATACTGGTATATCCACGCGTCTAACAGGGTTTCTACTAAAATTTACAATTGTAGAATTCCATAAAATGCTATTTGGTAATGTTAAACTAGTACCATCATTTTGAGTCATTCTAGTTAAAAAAAGACCAATTTCACTAACAGTACCTTCTTCTCCTGATTTAAGGCAGATGAATTCACCAGATCTTACTGGTCTGAGCAATAATAACATAATACCAGCTGCAATATTCTGTAAAGTTCCTTGTAAAGCTAGACCAATAGCTAAACCAGCAGCTCCAAGCAGTGCTATTATGCTTGTTGTTTCTAATCCAAATCTTGCCATAACTGTTATTACAGTAAAAAATCTTATGCTCCATATAGCTAAAGAACTTAATATTGGAACAACGGTAACATCAATATGAGGAGAAAACTTTATAACTTTTGAAAACCATTGCCCCACAATCGAAGAAATCCACCAACCAAATATTAGTATAAAGACAGAAACAGAAATATTAATCAAAAAATCTTTTACCAAAATCATATAATCTCCAATTATAGATATTTAATCCATATCAATTGTATCTTATGAAAGAAACAAAAAATTAAATACAAAATTATAAAAGTTAATTTTTAGTATCTAATAGAGAATTATATATTGATATACAAGTATAATAGTTAAAATAATTACTTTATTTTATGAAAAAGATAATGTTATGTGAATACATTAGCACTAATCTTTACAAGAATCTAATTAATATAGGTTTTGTTTTCTAAATAGTAAATAATAACTAAATCTGAAATTTTTATATGGAAATACCATTGCATTATAAAGCACCAATATCCACAGAAGGACTTACTCCTTTGATGCAGCAATATCTTTCATTAAAGAAAGAAGCTGGATCTATGATACTATTATTTAGATTAGGTGATTTTTACGAATTATTTTATGATGATGCTGAAAAAATTTCTCGTCTATTAAATTTAACCCTTACAAAACGAGGATGTGCGAATGGTATTCCAATACCAATGGCTGGTATACCTGCAAGTTCACTAGAGCAATACTTATCAAGATTGCTGGAACATGGTGAATCTGTAGCTATTTGCGAGCAAATAAATGAAAATTTTTCAAGCATTAAAAATAGTTTAGTTGAAAGAAAAATAGTTAGAATAATTACGCCAGGAACAATAGTAGAAGACGCTCTGTTACCCTTAAAATCAGACCGTGCTTTAGTTGCTATTAATACAACAAAAGATGGTAAAATCGGTATATCTTACTTAAATTTAGTTAATGGTGATTTCAAGATAGTTGCAGATTCTACAGAAGAAAATATAAATTCAGAATTGCACAGGCTATCACCAGCAGAAATAATATTTTCGGAAACTAGTGATATAAAAACAAAACATTATAATTTTGTTACAAAATATACTCCGGTCCCAGATTGGCACTTCGAATATGATAATGCTATTAGATATTTATTAGAACATTTTAAAATAGATTCTCTTTCTAGTTTTGGTCTAAACAGTAATAACTACCAAGACATAGGAGCTGCAGGAGCATTGATTAGATACGCTAGTAAATCCCAATCTAGAGAACTTTCACACATTCAAAATTTATATATAGAACGAACTGATCAATTAGTATTTTTAGACTCAACAACTAGAAAAAATCTAGAAATTAATAAGACTATTAATGGAGACGATAGTCCAACTCTTTTTTCTATCTTGGATAAATGTCATACACAGATGGGTAGCAGATTACTAAGAAAATGGTTAAATAATCCCACGCAAAATACTGACATAATCTTATTAAGACAAGGAGCAATATCAGCATTTATAAATTATTTTTTTTATGGTGATTGCTTAAAAAGAAATACATTAGATTCAATTAAATCTAAATTAAAACAACTTCCTGACATGGACAGGATGTTATCTAGGATAGCATTAAAATATATTAGACCACGCGAAATAGCAAATCTAAGAAATTCTATAAGATTATTGCCTGATTTGCACAGTTTTTTAGGATTAATAAAAGAATCAAAATTACTAGAAAATCTTAACGAAGCTATATTAATAGATCCATCAATATCTAAATTTCTTGATATAGCCATATCTGAAGACCCATCTATATCTGTAAAAGATGGGGGCGTAATATCTTATGGATTTGATAAAGAATTAGATGAGCTGAGAAGCATATCTAATAATAATAGCAACTTTATAAAAGAACTAGAAGAAAGAGAGAAAGAAAATACAGGGATCAATAATTTGAGGATATCTTTTAGCAAAATCTTTGGCTTCTACATTGAAATAACAAAAAGTCAACTCAACAAAGTTCCTAGTAATTATAGACGTCTACAAACTCTAAAAAACACTGAGCGCTTTTCAATATCAGAATTAAAACAATGGGAAGAACGAATTCTTTCTTCGAAAGAAAAAGCAATAGCTCGTGAAAAATTTTTATATGAAACAGTACTAAAGTTTCTTATGGATAATATAAAGGAAATATCTTTATGTGCTAAATCATTATCTGAAGTGGACACTTTGATAAATTTAGCAGAACACTCACATATAAATAATTGGATATTGCCAACAATTAGTGAAAAAACTGAAATCATAATTAATAGCGGTAGGCATCCTGTGGTTGAAATTAATACTAAAATATTCACACCTAACGATTGCATAGTAAATAATGAAAAAAGAATGATAATTATTACCGGACCGAACATGGGAGGTAAATCTACTTATATGAGGCAAACAGCATTAATAACATTATTAGCAAAAATAGGTTCTTTTGTGCCTGCTAAAAAAGCGATAATTGGAAATATTGACAGAATCTTTACAAGAATCGGGGCATCAGATGATATTTCTGGAGGTAAATCTACATTTATGGTAGAAATGATAGAAACAGCCGCCATACTATCAGCAAGCACCAACAAAAGTTTAGTATTAATCGATGAAATAGGAAGAGGGACATCAACGAATGATGGAATGTGTTTAGCGTGGTCTATCGCAGAAAGAATGATTAATTTTAATCAATCGCTAACTTTATTTGCTACTCATTACTTTGAATTAACAAGAATACCACATGATTTACAAAATGCTGTTAATGTACATTTATCTGCAATAGACTCTAGTGATGATATAATTTTCTTGCATGAAGTAAAATCAGGTCCAGCTAATCAAAGTTATGGAATACAAGTCGCTCGAAAAGCAGGAATACCTATAAAGGTAATAGAGAGTGCAAGAGAAAAACTAAATAATATAAAAAAGGTGAGTGCTGAATATAATATTACTGAAATATGTTCTTATAAAAATAAAAAGCAACCCTATGATGAATACATAGATGTCATATATAGATCAATTGAATCAATCGATCTCGACAATATAACACCTATTGAATCAATTAATAAATTATATGAAATAAAAAATATTTTAGAAAAACTGAGGAAATGAGGCAAAGACCATCCATTTCAGTTGGAAATGAAAGGTCTGATCTGCTTCTCACTAAATTAAACCGGCATCCCTCATTGACTGCATAACAATCTCTTTGTTATTTTCAGCAATCTCTACCAATGGTAATCTGTAACCTAATTTAGATCTATTTAGTTTACTAAGAGCCCATTTAACTGGTATAGGATTAGCTTCTATAAATAATGCTTTATTTAACGAAGACAATTTAAAATTTAACTCTCGAACTTTCGAAATATTACCTGATATTGCTGCATCACATAAATCGCGTACCAAACGAGGTGCTATATTAGCTGTAACAGAAATATTGCCACTTGCACCTAACATGATAAGAGCAGCTGCAGTTGGATCATCTCCACTAAAAACTTGAAAATCAGAAGGCAGATTTTTCATTAAAAGCACACCTCTTGCAATATCACCAGTAGCATCTTTAATTCCTATAATTCCCGGAACTTCAGACAGCCTTAGCACAGTATCATTGCTTATATCAGCAACAGTACGTCCAGGAACATTGTACAAAATGATGGGTAAATCGGTAGCTTCAGAAATAGCCTTAAAATGTCGATACATCCCCTCCTGAGAGGGCTTATTATAATAAGGAACTACAGATAAACCAGCATGTGCTCCAACAGACTTTGCATGTTTTGTTAGGTATACTGCTTCACTTGTGGAATTAGCTCCAACTCCGGCTATTACCGGAATACGTCCACAAGAATGTTCTACAGCAACGCGTATTAAATCAGCATGCTCTTCCAAAGAGACAGATGGAGATTCCCCAGTAGTACCAACTACTACCAAAGCATTTGTTCCTTCAGATATATGCCAGTCAATCAAGGAACGATAAGCCTGATAATCAAAACTGCCATCAGGAAACATTGGGGTAACTAGGGCAACTATACTACCCCCAAAAGAACAACTAACAGGAGATGCCATAGGTAGGGCTCCAAAACACTACTATTGAGAAATATAAAATATCTTAGTTATGATTAGCTATATAAATCCTATTAATACATGAAAATGTAACAATAGTAAAAATGGGGTGGCTGATGGGGCTCGAACCCACGACAACCGGAATCACAATCCGGGACTCTACCAACTGAGCTACAGCCACCATTAAATACACAATGGAGATGTTATCACATTTTAATTTTTATGGAAACATTAGAAAGGAATAATAATATATGGTGCGGCAGGAGGGATTCGAACCCCCGACCCCGAGCTTAGAAGGCTCGTGCTCTATCCTACTGAGCTACTGCCGCATTCAATAACTATCGTAAAGAATAGGTGAATAAATGATATTCAAAAAGTCAAAATAAACCTAAATTAATCTTCCAAATAATTAGTTTATCAAAAAATTAATACAAAATTAAAAATTGTTAAATCTATGAATCAAGAAAAATAATACTAAATTGATCCATCAGAAAAATGGCAAGATACAAAGAATGGTCGGGGCGGTGGGATTCGAACTCACGACCCTCTGCTCCCAAAGCAGATGCGCTACCAGACTGCGCTACACCCCGAAAAGTATAATTTTTTAACTTTATCATATTAATTATGATTGTTATATTATATACTAAAAATAGAAAATATAAAGTTGTTTTTATAAAAAAAATAATCTTATCAAATAAAATACATGTTTATCAATAATAAAATTCTGTACATTGAATATCTGATCTATAAGATAGGATCTAACTTTAACATTGTTATAAACTTTTTATTTCAAAAAATTAGCTATTAGTAAAAACAAGGTTATTTAGTACTTTAAAAATTCTTTAAATATGTGTCTGGTTAATATATTACTCTTATGTTATTTGACTTTAACTCAGGTGATAAAATATCGTAAAACATTACATACGCTATTTTTGAGATTGTTTCTAAATATGATTTTTGAAAACTTTTGAAATATAATTCAGTATAAAAATAATAGAAATATGATGCAGAATCTTAAAAAATTATAAATATTAAAATTAGGTATAAATACTTTAGTTCTTTTAATGAAAGATTCTATAATTTTTAGCAATAAACAGAACACTATCATTAAATTTTAAAAAAATAATTAACGATATACTTAAGTAGTATGGATACTGGAGATAAGTTCCTGACTATATTTTTTAGCAATATCAATACTTTTAGCTTCCACCATTATTCTTAGAACTGGCTCTGTTCCAGATTTTCTAATCAATACTCTTCCATTTCCAGATAATAAAACCTTAGTTTTATCAAAAGCAGTAACTAGACTACTACAATCTTGCCAATTCTTTCTTGTATCCCAATTAACATTAGTAATGATCTGTGGATACATATGAATATCTTTTAATAAATCTGACAACTGTTTTGTTCTATAATTGACCATAGCTGATAAAACTTGTAAAGACGCAATAATCCCATCACCTGTTGTATGACGGTCTAAACATAATAAATGACCCGAACTTTCTCCACCGTATAACCATCCTCTCTTTATCATTTGCTCATGTACATATCTATCTCCAATGTTTGTTCGATCAAATCCTATTCCTAGTCTGTTAATTGCCAATTCAAAACCATAGTTTGTCATATGAGTCCCAACCACTCCTTTAACAGCACCAAATCTTATCCTATCTTTAATGATTATATACAGCAATTCATCACCATTAAAAACATTACCATCATGATCTACCATTTGTACACGATCAGCATCTCCATCAAAAGCTATACCTAAATCTGATTTTGTCCTTTTTACTTCTTGTATTAACAAAGCAGGGAAAGAAGCTCCAATATTATCATTGATATTAATCCCGTCTGGTTTAGATCCTATAGTAAAAACTGAAGCCCCTAAATCAGCAAAAAGTCTGGGAGCTATCCTGTAAGCAGCACCATTAGCAGAATCTATTACTATCTTAAATTTACTAAGATCGATATTATTCAAAAAAGTTTTTTTACAAAAATCAAGATAAATATCATTTGCATTTCTAATGAAATATATTTTTCCAAACTTTTTTATATTTGTATAAAAAACTGGTTTTTCTATATATGACTCTATATTAGATTCATCTTCTTCTGATAATTTTGTTCCCAAAGAAGAGAAAAACTTTACACCATTATAATTATAAGGATTATGAGAAGCACTAACTACTATGCCAGCATCTGCATTAAAGTGTTTTACTAAATGTGCTACAGCTGGTGTAGGAATAGCATCTGAACAAACATCAAATATATTTACTCCTGATGCTAGTAAGCCAGTTTTAACAGCAGAAGATAACATTGGTCCAGAAGATCTAGTATCCATACCTATTACTACAAAACATTCTTTGTCTTTATTTAGTTTCCTTGAAAAAAAAATACCAGCAGCATACCCTACCCGAAAAAGAAAATCATGATTCATATTGCAACTGCCAATTACACCACGGATACCATCTGTACCAAAATATCTACTATCTTGCTTCATTTGAATTTATAGCATTAAGAATTTTTAGTGAGTCAACAGTTTCTGCTACATCATGAACTCTGACTATATTTGCCCCATACATAACTGAAATTAAGGCACAAGACACACTAGCACATAAACGCTCTGATACTGATCGATCAACTAATTTACCTATCATAGATTTTCTAGAAACCCCAACCATTAAAGGGCAAGACAAAACTCTTAATTTTTCAAGCTGGCTTATCAAATAGTAATTTTGTTCAATGGTTTTACCAAAACCTAAACCTGGGTCCAATACAATCCTATTCATAATACTAGAATTGTATTTTATAAAACTGCTTAGCTGTTTTGTAAAAAAAATATTAGCATCTTTCACAACATCCATGTTAGGAAAACAATCGTGCATGTTACTAATATTACCATTCATATACATTACACAGAGACCACAATTAGATGATGCTACTGCTTCCATTGCCCCTGGTTTAGTAAAACCACAAATATCATTTATCATATCTACATTCATACTTATCACTGATTTCATAATATCTGGTTTATAAGTATCTATGGACAATGGAACACCACAATTCTTTAATGATTCTATTACAGGTAGTAATCGTTTTAATTCTTCAGAAGAAGATACTCTATCAGAACCAGGACGACTTGATTCTCCTCCTATATCTAAAATATCAACACCATCATCAATCATCTTATATGCGCGATTTATAGCAGCATCAATTGAATAATAAACTCCTCCATCCGAGAATGAATCTGGTGTAACATTAATTATACCCATAACAATTGGACGGTTTAAGACAAACTCAAAGCGACCACATTGAAATTTTTTATCCATAAGTAATAATTCGCCATCTTTTCATAAATATTTAATCTTTTTTTAAGAATTTTCTTGAAACTATATCTTCTATCTGAGCAGAATCAATAGTCTCATGCTTCAATAAGATTTCAGCCAT
Source organism: Candidatus Kinetoplastibacterium oncopeltii TCC290E (assembly GCF_000340865.1). NCBI lineage: Bacteria > Pseudomonadati > Pseudomonadota > Betaproteobacteria > Candidatus Kinetoplastidibacterium > Candidatus Kinetoplastidibacterium stringomonadis. The sequence goes on along the minus strand of NC_020299.1, from coordinate 164,563 downwards.
GTTCTCTATAATATCTTTGTTAGATTCTATAATATTACGGGCTACAGAATATTGCTCATCAATAATTCTCCTTATTTCAGAGTCAACTTTTTGCATAGTCGCTTCAGACATATGGACTGTCTTAGTAACACTTCTTCCTAAAAACACTTCATTTTCATTCTCAGCATAAACCATAGGACCAAGTTCTTTTGTCATGCCATATCTGGTCACTATATCTCTAGCAATATTAGTAGCCCGTTCAAAGTCATTGGAAGCACCAGTGGTCATTTGATTCATAAAGATCTCTTCTGCGATTCTTCCTCCAAAAAGAACTGCAATCATATTCAGTAAACTTTCTCTGTCCATACTATATCTATCTTTTTCAGGCAATTGCATAGTTACTCCAAGAGCCATTCCACGAGGAACTATTGTAACTTTATGAACTGGGTCTGTCTTAGGCAACATTTTTGCTACAACAGTATGGCCAGACTCATGATATGCAGTATTACGTCTTTCTTCCTCAGGCATAACTACTGATCGTCTCTCTGCTCCCATAACTAATTTATCTTTAGCTTTTTCAAAGTCAGACATATCAACAACACGTCCATTACGCCTAGCTGCAAATAAAGCAGCCTCATTTACTAAGTTAGCAAGATCAGCTCCAGAAAAACCAGGAGTTCCTCTAGCTAATATATTTGAGATAACATTATCTGATAATGGTACTTTGCGCATATGTACATTGAGTATTTGTTCACGACCTTTTATATCTGGTAAAGAAACCACAACCTGACGGTCAAAACGACCTGGGCGTAACAAAGCAGGATCTAGTATATCTGGTCTATTTGTAGCTGCTATTACTACAACTCCCTGTCCAGCTTCAAATCCATCCATTTCAACCAACATTTGATTTAATGTTTGTTCACGTTCATCATTTCCACCGCCAACACCTGCTCCACGCTGACGACCTACAGCATCAATCTCATCTATAAAAATAATACATGGTGAATTTTTCTTAGCATTCTCAAACATATCTCTTACACGAGAAGCTCCAACTCCAACAAACATTTCAACAAAATCTGAGCCAGAGATACTAAAAAAAGGCACATTAGCTTCACCTGCAACTGCTCTGGCAAGTAAAGTCTTCCCTGTACCTGGTGAGCCAACCATTAGCACGCCTCTAGGTATTCTACCTCCAAGTTTCTGAAATCTTGATGGTTCTTTTAAAAAATCGACTAACTCCTGAACATCTTCTTTAGCTTCATCACATCCAGCAACATCTGCAAATGTTGTTCTATTATCAGATTCCTCAAGCATCTTAGCTCTTGATTTACCAAAACTAAACGCTCCTCCACGTCCTCCACCCTGCATTTGTCTCATAAAAAAAACCCAAACTCCTATTAAGAGGAGCATAGGAAACCATGAAATGAAAACACTAGCTAGAAAAGAAGGCTCTTCACGTGGTTTTCCTATAACTTGAACACCATGTTTAAGTAAATCAGAAACCATCCATAAATCGCCTGGTGATGTTAATGAATAAAAACGATTGCTGTCAGATAAAACCCTTAAAATATCACCCTGAACCTCTACTCTCTTAATATGACCATCCCTAACATCATCCATAAATTGTGTGTATGTGTAATGATCTTGATGAAATCTATTACTTCCATCAAAATGTTTAAATACGCTAAAAAGCGCCAGGGCAATTCCTACCCAAACAGCAATTTTTGAAAAATAACTATCCAAAGCCGAGCTCCCGCCTTCAATTTTCATCAAGACCACATGAACTTGATATAGTTAAAAAAATTATTAATTTCAAATCTTAAATTCTAAAATAGAATCATCAATACTTTCAAAAGATAAAAATCAATAACATGTATATTTTATTACATAAAATTATAATTTAAACACAATTCATCAATCTTAAAAATAAGTTTACTTTAGATTACGCGCTATCAAGAATGTTTCTGATGATTTAAATCTTGAAGATTTAGGTTTAAATTCTAAAACTCTTTTAAAAAATTTCTTGTATAGATAAACGATCTGTGAAAATCCGCTACCATGAAAAGACTTGATTATGATAACGCCATTTTTCTTAAGATGATTAACAGCAAAGTTAAGAGCAAGCTCGCATATATTACATATGCGCATAGAATCAACGTCCCTTATACCTGATAGGTTGGGGGCCATATCAGAAATTACAATATCAACTAACTGATTTGATAATATTTTTTCTAATTTATCAATAATATCTTGATCAAGAAAATCACCTTGTATAAACTCTACACCTGGAAGTGGATCCATAGGCAAAAGATCTAGTGCTATTATACGACTGTCTAATGCCCCATTGGATTTGCTTAATTTCTCATGCATAACTTGAGACCAACTACCAGGAGCAGATCCCAAATCTATCACCCTTGCTCCATTATGGAATGATAAGTTTTCTGTCTCTAGTAACTCTATCAATTTAAATGCTGCTCTAGAGCGATAGCCTTTTTGTTGCGCTAACTTGACATATGGGTCATTTATATGTTGGTTAATCCATTTTCTTGAAGATTTATAATTAGCCATTATTTCTTAAAATTTAAAATATGTATAACACAGAATCAAAAAACCAAAAACACGATAAATTAAAAATTAATTCACATAAATTAAAACCTATTGTAACAATTAGCTATAAAGGTTTTACCTTGCCAGTTCATAAGGAGATTGATGTTGCATTAAACGCACATGAATTAATAAAAATCAAAATAAACATAAAAGAAAAAACTGAAAAGAATGAAATAGTAGATAAAATTTGCAATGATCTCAATTGCACTTTAATTAAAAGCATAGGTAGAGTAATAGTTATTTATAGGGAAAATATATAAAAAAAAATCATAAAATAAATCAATTTTTCTTAACCTCAAATATCATAATTTAGATCATATTTGAGGTTAAGAATTGCTATTTTATTAGCACATTATTAAATATAAGATATATTTATAATTTCATATTTATAATTTCCTGAAGGGGCTTTCACTTCAATAATGTCACCTTCTTCTTTGCCTATCATAGCTCTTGCCATTGGACTAGATATGGATATAAGTCCGGATTTTATATCTGCTTCCATATCACCGACGATCTGATAGGAAAAATAATTTCCTGAATTTAGTTCTTCCAACTTAACTGTAGCTCCGAATACTATATGACCACCATTATCTACAAATAATGGATCTATCACCTGAGCATTAAATAAAATATTTTCAATTCTAGCTATCCGATTTTCAATAAACCCTTGTTTCTCACGAGCAGCATCATATTCAGCATTTTCTGATAAATCACCATGAGAACGAGCTTCTGCAATAGCTTCAATTACATTAGGACGTTCTACAGTTTTCAAATGATGTAATTCATCACCTAAACGCTCTGCTCCTCTAACAGTTAGGGGAATAGAAGACATACTTTTTCTCCTAAACAATACAAACAGTAATTATAATAAAATAAATATTTACCAACATTTACATATTGATCGATAAAACAAAACCCCGACTTTATGAGTCGGGGTATAGTAGTTTACAATTATCTACAATCTAGAAAATAATTGCAAGCTTGAAAAAACTGTAACCAACATATAAATAAATTATAAATCTATTTACTTAGAGAAGTATGTATATCTTGTAGTGAATAAACTTTTAGTCCTTCTTTGTTACGCAAATACTGCATTCCGTCAACAGCAGCTCTAGCACCTGCTATAGTAGTGAAACATACTACACGATTGGCTAAAGCCTGTACTCTAATAGTTTTAGAATCTACTATTGCATTCCTTCTTTCTTCCACTGTATTAATAACTAAAGCTATTTCACCATTACGCATCATATCAACTATGTGAGGACGGCCCTCATTAACTTTATTTACTTTTCTAACCTTAACCCCTGCAGAAATAAGTTTGGCGGCAGTACCTCTAGTCGCAACCAAATGAAATCCTAGTGATTGTAATCCTTTTGCTACTTCTATTGCTGACAATTTATCTTGATCCTTTACGCTAATAAAAACCGTTCCAGTTTCAGGCAAATTGACACCAGCACCTAACTGAGCTTTAACAAATGCCTCAGCAAAAGTTTTACCAATACCCATAACTTCGCCAGTAGACTTCATTTCTGGACCAAGTATAGTATCTACTCCAGGAAATTTAATAAAAGGGAAAACAGCTTCTTTAACGAAAAAATAAGATGATTTAACATCTTCAGTAATATTTTGAGATGATAAATTCAAGCCAGACATAACTAATGCTGCTATTTTCGCTAACTGCAGTCCAGTAGCTTTTGAAACATAAGGTATTGTACGGGAAGCTCTAGGATTAACCTCTAATACGTAAATATCGCCATCTTGAACTGCAAATTGAGTGTTCATAAGACCTCTGACGTTTAAGGACTTAGCAATCAACCTAGTCTGACGTTTTATCTCATCGACTATATTTGCAGAAAGAGAGTAAGGTGGTATGCTACAGGCAGAATCTCCGGAATGGACACCAGCTTGCTCTATGTGTTCCATTACTCCACCAACAAAAACATCTTCTCCGTCAGATAAGCAGTCTACATCAATCTCAGTAGCATTATTTAAAAAACTGTCTAATAAAACTGGAGAGTCATTACTAACTTTTACAGCCTCTCTCATGTATCTTTCAAGATCTTTTTGCTCATGAACGATCTCCATAGCCCTACCACCAAGCACATAACTAGGACGGACTACTAAAGGATAACCAATCTCAGAAGCCAAGGATAAAGCTTCTAACTCTGTACGGGCTGTACGGTTAGATGGTTGGCGCAAACCAATTTTAGCTAACAATTTCTGAAAACGCTCACGATCTTCTGCTATATCTATACTTTCGGGACTAGTACCTATTATTGGAACTCCATTAGCTTCTAAAGCTCGTGCTAGTTTTAATGGTGTCTGTCCTCCATACTGCACAATCGTACCTACAGGATTCTCTTTATGGACTATCTCTAATACATCTTCTAATGTCAATGGTTCGAAGTATAGTCTATCTGATGTATCATAATCAGTAGAAACCGTTTCTGGATTACAATTGATCATTATAGTTTCATAACCATGCTCTCTAAGAGCTATGGAAGCATGAACACAACAATAATCAAACTCTATACCTTGACCTATCCTATTAGGGCCACCACCAAGTATGATAATTTTCTTTTTATTAGAAGGATTAGATTCACACTCTTCCTCATATGTTGAGTACATATAAGCTGTATTAGTAGGAAATTCTGCAGCACAAGTATCAACACGTTTATAAACAGGTCTAATATTAAGGCTATGACGCAATTTACGAACTTCGAGCTCTGAAGAGTCTAATAAAAATGCCAATCTAGCATCTGAGAAACCATGACGTTTTAGCTCTAATAAAGTATTATAATCAATATCAGAAAGAGTTTTTTTCTCAAGAGCTAATTCAATATCAACTATCTCTTTTATCTGAGATAAAAACCAAACATCTATTTTTGTTATTGCATGAACTTCATCAATAGTAAACTTTTTAGCAAAGGCATCTCCAACGTACCATATTCTTTCTGGACCTGGTGCACCTAATTCTACTTGTAAAGTCTCTCTATCTAATGTTTTTTGATTTAATCCGTCAACACCAACTTCTAATCCACGCAGTGCTTTCTGAAATGACTCTTGGAATGTCCTGCCTATTGCCATAACTTCACCAACAGATTTCATCTGAGTAGTTAAACGAGAATCAGCTGTTGGAAATTTTTCAAAAGCAAAACGAGGAACTTTAGTTACTACATAATCAATAGACGGTTCAAATGATGCTGGAGTTAATTTTCCAGTAATATCATTTTTCAATTCATCAAGTGTGAATCCTACGGCAAGCAGTGCAGCAACTTTAGCAATTGGGAAACCAGTCGCTTTAGATGCTAGAGCTGAAGATCTAGAAACGCGAGGATTCATCTCAATTACGACCATTCTTCCATTATCAGGGTTAACTGCAAATTGAACATTAGAGCCTCCAGTATCAACTCCTATCTCACGTAACACTGCAATAGAAGCATTACGCATTATTTGATACTCTTTATCTGTTAATGTTTGAGCAGGGGCTACAGTAATTGAATCTCCTGTATGTACACCCATTGGATCTAGATTTTCTATGGAACAAACGATTATGCAATTATCAGCTTTATCGCGAATAACTTCCATTTCAAACTCTTTCCACCCTAATAATGATTCCTCAATTAATAATTCACTAGTAGGAGATGCTTCTAAGCCACGTTTACATATATCTTCAAACTCATCAGAGTTATAAGCTATACCACCACCAGATCCACCCATAGTAAAACTAGGACGAATAACAACAGGAAATCCAAAAGATTCATTGTAAGAAGCAATATCTTTTTGAACACTCCAAGCTTCTTCCATACTATGAGCTAGTCCAGATTTAGCAGAATCAAGACCTATATCAGTCATTGCTTGTTTGAATTTCTGACGATCTTCTGCTTTTTCAATAGCATGGGCATTTGCACCAATAAGCTCAATATTATGCTTATCTAATACACCATGTTGAACTAAATCTAAAGCACAATTTAAAGCTGTTTGACCACCCATGGTAGGTAACAAAGCATCTGGCTTTTCTTTTTCAATGATCTTTTCAACTGCTTGCCAAATTATTGGCTCTATATAAGTAACATCAGCAGTCTCTGGGTCTGTCATTATAGTAGCAGGATTACTATTCACTAAAATAGTACGATATCCTTCAGACTTAAGAGCTTTACAAGCTTGTGCTCCAGAATAATCAAACTCGCATGCTTGTCCTATAATAATAGGACCTGCTCCAATAATTAGAATACTTTTTATATCTGTACGCTTTGGCATTATGCAACCCTTATTTTCCTGAGCCCATAAGGCTAATAAACTTATCAAACAAAATTGCGATATCTACTGGTCCAGGACTAGCTTCAGGATGACCCTGAAAGCAAAAAGCAGGACGATCTGACATAGCAAAGCCCTGTAATGAGCCATCGAATAGAGATACATGAGTAACGTAGGCATTATCAGGTAATGTCATTGGATCAACTGCAAAACCATGATTTTGACTAGTAATAAAAACTCTCTTATTTTGCAAATCTTGAACAGGGTGATTAGCACCATGGTGACCTGTTTTCATCTTCATAGTCTTAGCTCCAATAGCTAATCCCATTATTTGATGACCTAAACATATTCCAAATAAAGGAATCTTTTTTTGCAGGAAAAACCTAGCAGTTTCAATAGCATAAGTACAAGGCTCAGGATCTCCTGGTCCATTAGATAGGAAAATACCACTAGGTTTTAACTTCATCACATCAACAGCAGGAGTTTCTGCTGGAACTACTGTGACACGGCATCCTCTATCTACTAATAAGCGCAATATATTAGTTTTTATTCCAAAATCATATGCAACTACATGAAACCTCAATTCATTGCCCTTAGAGAACCCTTCACCTAATGACCATGATCCTTCATCCCAATTTACAGATTTATCTATAGTGACATCTTTTGCCAAGTCTTTACCTGACATCCCAGAAAAATCCCTAGCTAATTTCAACGCATGATTTTCATCTTCACCAACCATTATACAAGCGCCTTGAGAACCACTTTCCCTAATAATTCTGGTAAGCATTCTTGTATCTATATCGGAAATCGCTACCACTCCATTTTTAATCAAATAATCAGGAAGAGACTGAGTAGCCCTAAAATTAGACATTCTATTAGTGCAATTACGAATAACCAGCCCTGAAATATTTATACGACTGGATTCCACATCTTCGTCATTAACGCCTGTATTTCCTATATGAGGATATGTGAGAGTAACTATTTGACCGCTATAACTAGCGTCAGTCATAATCTCCTGATATCCAGTCATAGATGTGTTAAACACTATTTCGGCAACAGCATAACCTGGAGCTCCTATGGATCTGCCTTTGAATACCTTTCCACAAGATAAAGCTAATACTGCCGGAGATAATTTTTTTGTATTTTGAAAAATTTGAGACAGCACGATAAGTCCTGTTATTTTTAGTGTCGACAATCAACCATTACTGCTGTACATTGAAATCATATGTACAGTGCTTTAAAATACTTTCATACCAATATATTATTATATTTTTTATATAAACACCATTATTTATCAATAAAATTATGAGCTCTTATCTTAATTCAATAAAAAAACACACCATTATAGTTGCTGATTCTGGAGACTTTACCAATATAAAATCATTAAGACCTAAAGAAGCAACAACAAACCCTTCTTTGATACTGAAAGCAGCTCAAAAAGAAGAATATCATCATATTTTGCAAAATATATTAAAAAATAACAAAAACGAAAACATATCAACAATATCTGATCTAGTAACTGTTGCCTTTGGAAAAGAAATACTAAAAATCGTACCTGGTAGAGTTTCTACCGAAGTAGACGCTAGACTATCTTTTAATACAATAGCAACAATAGAGAAAGCAAGATTTTTAATCAAATTATACGAATCATCAGGCATATCAAGGGAAAGGATTTTAATAAAGATAGCCTCAACTTGGGAGGGAATTCAAGCAGCAAAGATACTAGAATTAGAAGGAATTCGCTGCAATCTAACTTTATTATTTTCAATGGCACAGGCAATAGCTTGTGCTCAGGCTAATGTAACACTAATTTCCCCATTTGTTGGTCGAATTTATGATTGGCATAAAAAAAATGATGCTAATTGGAAAGAATCAGAAAAGTCTAATAAAAATGACCCAGGTGTACAGTCAGTAACTAAAATTTTTAATTACTATAAATCATTTGGCATAAAAACAGAGATTATGGGAGCAAGTTTTAGAAACATAGGACAAATAATATCTTTATCTGGATGTGATTTGCTTACAATCAGTCCGGATCTTCTAAAATTGCTCAATGAAAAAGAAGGAGAAGCTCCAGTTAATTTAGTAATTAATAATAATTATATAGAAGAACATGATTATGCAAAAAATTTATCAGAGCACGAATTCAGGTACATGTTAAATGACGATGCTATGGCTAGTGAGAAACTATCTGAGGGCATACGCCTATTTATTTTAGATTCAATAAAGTTAGATAAGATAATAACAAAGATGATTTAGTAAAATTAAGAAACAAAACAAGTGTTATAGTGATAGCATGTACCGATAAATACTTGTTTTGTTATTAATTATTTCAACTAACTTGCCTTCTGTCCACAAGAGCCCAAGCTATTGTACCCGCATCTATATATTCCAACTCACTACCAGCTGGAACACCTCTAGCCAATCTCGTAGTTTTTATACCATGCTCAGAAAGCATGGTTATTAAGAACTGAGCTGTTGTTTCACCTTCAGCCGTAAAACTTGTTGCTATAATAACCTCTTCAACAACTCCGTCTTTTGCTCGGTCCAAAACTAGATGAAAATTTAACTCTTTTGGGCCTATGCCTTCTAATGGAGAAACCCTGCCCATTAAGATATAGTATAATCCCTTGTATCCATGACTTGATTCTAAAGAATTCTGATCAGTGGGAGTTTCGACAATACATAGCAATTTTTTATCACGAAGTTGATTTGAGCATATGTAACACAAATCGTATTCAGTGAATCCATTACAGCCTTTACAATTACGTAAACTCTCCACAGCCTTAATTAAAGAATTGCTTAAAAGACTAGCCCCTTTTAAATCATGTTGTAACAAATGATATGCAATCCTACGAGCGGATCTAACTCCTATACCTGGTAAACGTTTTAATGAATTTATCAAATCAACTAATAGCTCTGGCTCAAAACGATAGTTTTTGTCCATATTTAAATAAATTTAAAAAGGAAATTTCATTCCATCAGGAAGAGGAAATCCCGATGTTGCATTTGATACCTTTTCTTTAGAAACAGCATCTATTTTTCTTAAAGCATCATTGAAAGCGGCGACAACCAAATCTTCCAACATATCTTTATCATCAGACAATAAACTGTCGTCTATCTTAATACTCTTGACATCATGTCGACAGGTCACAGTAACAATTACTAATCCACCACCAGAAGATCCTTCAACTTGAATATCAGCTAATGTTTCTTGGATTTTTTTCATATTTTCTTGCACTTGCTGCGCTTGACGCATTAAACCAGCAATTTGATTTTTCATAAAAATAAAACACCTTATTAAATTAAAGAAACTAATGATTTATAGAGCATATAGTGTCTTCCATAACCACGCCATCCAAAAGATTATTTATATTCTTAATAAATTTATTATCATTAATAGCTTCCTTTAATTTGGATTTTTTAGACTCTTCTTCCATCTGAGAAATAGCATGTGCTGTTTTGTCACCAGTAACATCTAGTGTTACTACCAAATCAACAACCGTACCTAAATACTCACATAGTATAGTTTTAAGACGCATTTTTGTGGAATAACCAAACAAAGCTTTTGATGACACTTTAATAAAAATCGAACTTCCATCAAAATCAATCCATTCACTGTGACGAGCTAATTCTCCAGCAAGACCAGATACTGGCAACTTGTTAACAAAATCACCCCAAGTATGAATAGACATGCATTCTAAAAGCTTGATAGAATCCATGTCATTATTCTTAACTTGCTCTAACACTAATTTTTTACTAATATTCGATATGCTACCTTCTTTAACAATGCTAGTGGCATTTAAGGCAGAATTATTATGTAGCTTATTGTCATTATATACATCTGAACAATTTTTAACATCTAAGCAAGTTTCGTACACATTATTGCCAAAATTTTCTAATATGTTATCACCTACTATATTGATATCAGAGCTTTTAATTAGTGATATAAGTCTAAATAAAACAACTATAAATCCATAATAGCTATCAGGGGTTTTGTCTAATTCAGAAATACTATTTAAAGTTACTGAATACAACAAAGATATTAAATCAAAAGGAACCTTTTTAACTATTTCCTTAATTTGAGGCATATAAAAAAAGAGGTTATCATCATTTAATGAAGGAGCCTCTTTTATTATCATTAATTGAGATAGCATAAGAGCAAATTCAGACAAAACATTCTCATAAGACAAACCAGATACTTGTAACTCATTAGATATTTTTATAATATCTAATGAGTTACAAGTTATCAAAGCGTCAAATATCCTGACCAAGTGATTTTTTCCAACTATCCCTAATATAGACATTAAAGAACGATCTGTAATGTATCCGTCACTATAAGATATAGCCTGATCTGTTAAAGATAGTGCATCGCGCATTGATCCTTTAGCAAACCTAGAGATTATTGATAATGCAGAAATATCGTAACTTACTGATTCCTTAGTCAATATTTTTTCAAGCAAATCAGATATTACTTTTGTAGACATTGGTCTTAAATTGAAATGCATACAACGAGAAATTATTGTGATAGGTATCTTTTGAGGATCAGTAGTAGCTAAAATAAATTTAACATGATTAGGTGGGTCTTCCAGAGTCTTTAACATTGAATTGAAGGCATGTCCAGTAAGCATATGGACCTCGTCTATTAGATAAACTTTATATCTTCCTAAAACTGGAGAATAGGTAACCTTATCTAATAAAATTGCCATATCCTCTACCCCTCTATTAGATGCGGCGTCCATCTCAAGATAGTCTACTGAATTACCCTCGTCAATTCCTATGCAAGAAACACAAATACCACATGGCTTAGAAGTGATGCCTTTTTCACAATTTAATGATTTTGCCAATATTCTGGCTAAAGTAGTTTTACCTACACCCCTTGTACCAGAGAATAACCATGCATGATGTAACCGCTTTGTGTCTAAAGAATTAACTAAGGTATTAACAACGTGCTCTTGTCCCAAAACATCATGAAAATTCGTAGGACGCCATTTTCTAGCTAAGGCCAAACAATTCATATAATAGAACAACTAAAAAAAATAACTTATGTTAACTATTAATTTAATAGTTTCTTATAAATATAAAAAAATAACACATGGCGGGCAAATCCTAAACACTGAATCAAATGAATATGGCTGCTTTGTTCCCAACCTGACCAGATTTATCACATCATCATGTAAAGGCCTACCCGCCTTAAATGATTCTATCAGAGTATAGGCATTATATGCTAGTAATTAATCACAGCGCTTACAATATATTTATCAAATATTTATTAGTAATTTATAAATGGGAAAGCAAAGTGCAGCATTTAAAGGTTTTTTATCAATTAAATTATTGTTACAATATTTACTTAATTTATAACCAAAATCAGTTTTCATTCTATTTAAAAAATCTTCGATGCTCTCCCCTTTATTAATCGTAGATAAATTGTAGTCTATTAGCAACCATTTATTGTTCAAATCCAAAATAACATCTGCTTTAAAAAAGTTACCTTCCTTATCAATAAAAGTTGCATCTCTATAAGATTTTTTATAAGATAGTATCCATAGTCCTATATCATCTTTTAAGAAATTTTCTATAACATTTGCTATAAAAATAGCTGCACTCTCGATGCTATCACAAAAAAAACTTTTTCTAAGTAATTGCTTTTTTATAACAGGAATGTACCTATAAAATTCTTTTGAGTAATTATCAATGCCTGTTTTTCCTATTTGAGTAAGCCAATCAATTATTAATATATCTATAACAGACTTATGATTATAATCGAGCTCCCAGAAACAATTCCATTTAGGCTTATCAACTATTAACTCTTCGATGTTTAAAACATCATCGCAAACAATTCTACTAATTAGACTATGATTAACATCATGTTCTTTATGTTTAGATTCAAAATTATCTATAACATCTGATGTAAATGAAGGAAAATAATCTAAATGATACCATAATCTAATTAATAAACTATCTGAAGGCGGGGTAATAACTTTTTCTTCTTTCAAAAACACAGGTGAAATTATATGTATCCTTTTTTTAGCTCTAGTAACGGCAACGTATATTAACCTATCTAGCTCATAATCATCCCTTAATTTATCCTTATACTGAATATATTTTGTTATAGGATCAAAATCATCATCTACTTTAGATTTTATTGGAGCAAACAAAGCATTTCCTAAACTATTTTCGAATCTCATAATAGATTCATGATTCCTACTAGATGAGTGATGTGTTCCATATAAAATGACATTATCAAACTGTAATCCCTTGGCCTTATGTATAGTCATTATCTCTATAAAAGGTTTATCTAAATTAACATGGTCTGATGTGATAAATAATTTAGATATCTCATACTCAAGAATATCAACATCAATATTCCCATTAGCATAAATTCTATCTATTAAACAAAAAACATTCTCTATATCATTTTCAACATCTGGATCATTATAAACACTAGATCCTTCAAGAAGATCCCATAAGTATCTAATCCAAGATGAAAAAGGGAATAAACCAGAATACTCGCTATGTAATAAAACATGAGCTACACGTAACAAACGATTGTATTCTGATATGGGCAATATTTCTTGAGCATTTTTTTCTATCATAAATCTTACAAAGCCATCAGAAGACTCTATGCGAGAATAGTAAGAATCTAGCATTTTCCTCAAAATAACTGGAACAGGTGTTTTATGATCAGATCCAAATATTTTGTGTAAAGTATCCAATTTTAATCCACAAAAAGGTGATCGCAACACCGAAAACCAGGCTAATCTATCTCCTGGATGAATTAGAGCTCTTAATATTTGGATCAAATCAGATATCATTGGTTTTTCTGATAATGATGTTATTTCAATAGCACGAAAGGGTATATTATTTTTAGATAAGACTTTTATAATATTGCCTAAATTATTACGTGAATTTACCAATATTGCTGTAGATTCTGGATGATTATCTGGAGAGTTTTCTAGAATTTTCCTAATTACCTGTAAAGAAAATTTCTCTAACGTATCATCCTCAAGAACATTTTTGCTAAATAAAGGGTGGAAGGAGACCGCTTTACCATCTAATTTTTGATTAATAGGAACAGAGTGATTATAAGACACGGCTCCAATATTCTTATCATTATTAGCCGGAAACAAACTCTCAAAAACACTGTTAATCCAATTGACTAAATTTAATTGTGAACGAAAATTACTAACTAATCTTAAAAAAAATAATTTTATTTTACCAATACCATTCTCAACAACATTTAGAAATAACCCTACATCAGCGCCTCTAAATCTATATATGGATTGCATAGGATCACCTACTATAAAAATAGATTTACCGCAATTTTGCAACCAACCTGATGTTATAGTCTCTAGTAACTTAAAATGTACATTATTAGTATCTTGAAATTCATCTACTAAAATATGAGATATTTTTGAAGCTATTTCCAAAAGAAAATCTTTGTTGCCTAAAATAGAAACCGATCTTTGAGAAATCTCTATGAAATCCAGTTCTTCCTGTTGATCAAACTGTAATAAAAGATTATTAACAGATAACGAAAGTACTTTTAATTGATCAGATAAAAGAATCCACTGGTTCTCAGTAATAAAATATGGAGCATAGCGCAACATTGCTAAATAAGGTATCCAAAGATTGTTATCCTTAACAGCCATTAACCATTCAGAAAAAATCTTTCTATGAGCACTTCCGGCTGGAAAACCTATTTTTTTATTTAATCCCTTTGGATTTCTTAATTCATTTTTAGAAGTAAGGAATATTGAAGCTAATGCTTTTATTTTTTTTAGATTACTTATATTTGGTTCAAAACAACAATCCAAGTCTAAAAGATTGACTAGTATACTACTGTCGTTATCTTCGCATATAATTCTAGAAGCTATTCTTATAGTCTGTTGTAAATCCTCAATCCAATTTGCAGGCATTAATGACAACAACTTTTTTATATCTCTCTCAATAATAGAATGTAACTCTTTCTGTAATAAATCCCTACTAGAACAATATTTTAATATAGGCAACCATTGATCACGTCTAGCCAGCATATCAGCTATGCACGTCTCTACATATTGTATATTAATATCTAAATGAGAAATTAAAGAACGAACATATGGATAATCATCTGCCGAATTTATTGTAGAAAATGCTGCAGCTTTAAAATGTTTTCTATCATCCTTAGCTATACTCGGCACGCGACCAATCCCTGATAACCAATGAAAATTAGATATCAAGTTAAAACATAATGAATCAAAAGTTTTAATATTTATTCTATCTGGATTTTTTATAAGATCCCAACCCATCAAAGAATCTCTTTCTAGTACTAACTTCGATAATTTCCAAGATGTTATATCGGACAAATCACTTGGTATATTACCTAACCCAAGCTTTAATTTCTCTATAACTCGGTTACGCATCTCTGAAACAGCTTTTTTTGTAAAAGTAATAGCCAAGATTTCTTCAGGATTCGACACAGTAATAAGTAAAGATAAAATTCTATTAGTTAAAAGTTCAGTCTTTCCAGAACCTGCTGGAGCTTGAATTATAAATGATTCTTTTGGATCTAACGCTCTCTCTCTCAGATCACCATCATCTAAATAACAGCAGCTTTGCATAAAAATGACACTTCTATTTATTAAAATTTATTCTTAAGAAAGACATTATGTCACAAAACTTTAAGTCATCTTTTTTAACTATAAAATTATTAGATACACCTTCAATATATTCATCTGCCAACATTAATACTTTATTAGAAAGATCATTAAGACTACTGTTCAAATCATTACAAATTTTAACTCCTGACAAACCAATATCTTCGCTAGAAATTCCATTTATTACGATACCCTTAGGTTTCAGTAAAACTACTATCAATGATATGACATCAAAATTATTTTTCTGTAAAAAGGCCATATAGTATAGTAACATTTGTAAATTTATAGGTCTTTGTCTATGCCAATCTAAATCAATATTAAATATTCTGCTTCCAGTCTTATAATCTATAATTATTGCTTTATTTTCTATTAAATCTATTCTGTCTGAGCGAAGATTAAATAATAAGGATCTATATTTCCAAGAAAATCTAGACTCTAAGTCATGAGATAAAAATGGCAACCGATTCTTCTCCATACTAATCCAATTAGTCAATAACTTCAAAGCTCTTTCTGATTCTAGCTGTTTTATAAAATTCTGATCAAAGTAAAAATCAACAGACAGAGCATTTTCAATATATTGAAGCAATAAAGACTCTATTTCAATATCAGATAAATTTATCAATTCACTGTAACATTGAACATCAAGCCAAAATAATTCTAGCACCCTATGAATAAATTTACCTCTTCTATATGACATACTTTTATCTTTATAGTATGGCTCTAAACCAATTACTCCTAATCTATATTTAGCGAAAGCCCATAGTGGATTACGAGACTGTAGTTCTAAAACATTAGCACCCTTAATAACAGACTCAGTTGGAAGTAATTTAGGTCCTCTTGAATCATCAATATGCTCCATAGTAATTTTTTTATCTAATGAATAATAATTATTAACATTAATAAAAATTCGGTAACTATCGTCAATAAATGTAGAAGGTTTTACAAACTCTCCATTATTGTTATTAGAATAACTAACAACTAATTCCTTAGCACATTGGTTTAAGGATTTATATAAATAACGAAACCAATCTGATTCATGTTTATATTTAGAATAGGTTATTGAAAATTTATGCAAAATATTTTTTGGTAAAAATGGGTTTGAGTAAATTGGATTTTGCAAAATTCCATCATTAAAATCTATTATCCACACAGCATCCCAATTTCTTAAAATTACATCTTGTAAATTCAATACCTCTATGTTTTTATGTTTATTTTCATCTTGATAAAACTCATGAGATTCTACAAAATGCTCAAATAAATTTATAGCTCTGTCTGCTGAAATATTACCAAAAAATGAAGAAAGAATATTAAATTCATTCAGTATCTTATTAAAAAATTCTATCATCTTGCAAACAATAATATCTGAAAATTTATATCTAGAAAAACATATAAAAAAAAGTGATTTTCTTATTATCGGTATCCATTTTTTGATTGTTAATATATTATTTCCTTTTGGCCAAACAGATAAAGCATTAAAAAAATCCATTCCTAAGTCATAATCTATTAACAATTCTGATATCTCTATAATATCAATATAAATTCCTATTTTATCTCTTAATTTCAGGTCTAAGACAGAATAAGGCTCAAAAAATCTATTTCCCATAAAAGATCTGCTAGATAGAATAGCTTTTCCAAAATTTTTAATATCGCATTTCCTATTGACTGACAAGCTAATTAAAATTCTTAACCAATAAAATGCAGAACGAATTATAGGGATATGACCCATAGATTTTTCACATGAAATACTAAAAGTTATAGAAAACTCATCTCTATAACAGCGCAATACTTGATCAAGAATACGATAAGCTATATCTGCTTGTTTATCTAAGTTATATACAGCTATGGCATAATTTCCTGAAGGATTTTTTATAAATGAATTAGCAATCCAATTTGCTGCTGATTTCCATTCTTCTATTAAATTATTGCAATTTAAATATTTATTAAATGATAATTTGCAAACCTTATTAGATAATATATAAAGTTTTATGTTTTTAGATATTATTAGTTTAAAAAGATTATTGAGCTTCGGATAATTTTCTACGAATCCAGACAAAACTATATTTTCTGGCAAAGTGATTTTATTTTTATCTATATTTTTTATAATAACCGAATAAATACCATTAATATCTATAGCATTTATTTTTCTAATCTCTTTTTCATAATATTTTTTCCAATAAGCAAATCCGTTATTTTCTATATCATCAAAGTCTTCAGGAATTTTAATTTCCCAATTATTTATTAACTTATAGGCATCTAATGCTAAAATTGACGTCTTTTTATTATTTAGTATGCAACTATCTTTTTTTCTATCTTTTTTTAAAATGTTATGCCATAAAACTTGTACGCAAGGTTCACTTAAGAAAAAACTAGGAAATTTTATATGATTTGAAAATGATAAATTCTCAAAAAGATTGATCATCCAGTCATCTATAGAAATAATTTGTATAAACTCTTTTGTTTCTTTAGTGGAACATAAATAGTCAGATGCATGTTTCATTAACTGATTTGCTTGACGTTTATTTGCAGTTAATAATAAACTCTTGCTAGGTGTCATAGAACAAACTGATTCTAAATTTATTTCACAAAGATTTAACGCTTCTATGTACATTTTTGATTATAATTATCAACTTATTTTAAACCAGTAATCTCGCTGTAGTTAAACGGATATAATAGACCCCTCCTAAGGGTCAGTTGGTGGTTCAATTCCACCCAGCGAGGCCATCATTAAGCTAATAGTAATATCATCATCCAAAATTAATTGCGAGGGTGATGTGTATAGTGCAATTTCCTTAGCCTTTCGTTGGCAATATGTGTATAAATTTGAGTAGTAGATATATTAGAATGGCCCAACAACATCTGAACAACTCTTAGGTCGGCACCATGGTTTAATAGATGAGTAGCGAATGCATGTCTTAAAACATGTGGTGATAAGTGTACATCTATCTTAGCTA
Organism: Candidatus Kinetoplastibacterium oncopeltii TCC290E; assembly: GCF_000340865.1. NCBI lineage: Bacteria > Pseudomonadati > Pseudomonadota > Betaproteobacteria > Candidatus Kinetoplastidibacterium > Candidatus Kinetoplastidibacterium stringomonadis. The sequence goes on along the minus strand of NC_020299.1, from coordinate 146,130 downwards.
TAATCGCATATTTTTTCACTATCTGCCAAAAAGCTTGTCTTGTCATAGCTTCTAGTCTATTTGTAATAAATAAGGCTTTTTTGTTCAAAGGGGTTAAAGTCTCTCTAATATTTGATATGTAACGTTCTATCCAGTATATAGATTCTTCTCCCAATGGAACAAGTCTATCTTTCCCACCTTTACCCATTACAATATGAATAAATCCATCAGACAAGTTGACATCATTTGTTTTCAAATGTACTAATTCTGATACTCGCAAACCAGTGGAATACATTGTTTCTAACATAGCGCGGTCACGTAACCCAATCTCAGTATCAGTATTTGGAGCTTTAAGTAGCTCTTCAACCTGAATTTCAGATAATGTTTTCGGCACATTTTTATCTTGCTTAGAAGTTTTTATTAATAAGCAAGGATTATATTTTATTAATTTTTCACGTAATGCCCATGCATAGAATTTTTTTAATGATGCCAAACGTCTGTTAGATGTTGTCGATTTTATAGCAAAAAAATTCTCTGAAAACCATTTGTATATATCTTCATTAATAATATTTTTTAGAATATCTTTCTTGTACAAACCTTCTATCCATAAAGCAAAACACTCTAAATCACCTCTATATGAGGATAATGTATTTTTAGAAAGTCCTTCTTCCATCCAAATACTATCTATAAAAGAATCTATTATTAACTTAGAAATCAAAGACATAGAAAACCATTATTAAATAAAAGCTGCCGCAGCTCTATAAAGCCTATCCTTTATTGCATCCCACTCTGAACTATCTGGTAGGTTATATACGAAAATTCTATCAAAGTTAGATGTGTCTATCTCTCTCAACTTAGAGTATAGTTTGCTAGCATATAAAACATGGTCGTCAGACATATTAAACCAAATAAAATTGCTAGGCAAAGTTATAGGTGGGGAATCACAAGATAATATTGCAATTTTTTTATTCAAGAGATTTAAATCAATAAGATCTATATCTTTCTTAATTATTTCTAATGGAGTATTAGTAGAATAGTGTGCTTTCAATGAACCAGGAACAACTGGAGAATGATCTGTAGGAAAAGAAACCTTGCGTCCTAATATTTCTTCTATCTGTGATGCTTTAATGAATCCTGGCCTTAATAAAGCTGGTTGACTTCCTTTATTAACTATACAAGAAAGATCTATAATGGTCGATTCAATACCTATCATAGATTTTCCACCATCTAAAATCATAATATCAGAACAAACATCACTTGAAAATTCATCAGAAACATGGCTAGCATTTGTAGGTGACACTTTTCCAAATTTATTAGCAGAGGGAGCTATTAATCCACCACACTTAAATGGTTTTAAACTAACAAATTCCCTCAGAAGCTCTTGAGCAACCGAATGTGATGGACACCTTAATCCAATTGTATTTTGACCACCGCTAACTAAATCAATAATATTTTTAGATTTTTTAAGCAATATTGTCAAAGGACCAGGCCAGAAATTTTCAATCAACAAGTAAGCCTCTATAGGTATAGACTCAGCCCAGTATAAAATATCAGCTCCATCTAATAAATGAACAATAACTGGATGATTTAATGGGCGATTCTTAATAGAATATACTTTACTAATAGCTTGATAATTATCAGCATCAGCCCCAAGGCCATAAACCGTTTCAGTAGGAAAAGCAACTACTCCACCTTTAACTAAACTGTCAGCCGCTTCCACGATATTACAATATCTCAATCAAAAACCCTCTGATTTTAAATAATTACTAAAAAGACAAGTTCAATTTTTCAGCAACAATCTTTGCCTTATCTTTTAAAACTCTCATATTATCACCCAAAATTGTCAAGTGACCCATTTTGCGTAAAGGACGAGCTTCTTTTTTCCCATAAAGGTGTAGTTTTAACCCTGATAAAGACAAAACATCATACCAATCTGGATCTCTAAGAATCCCAGAATTTGAATCAAACCAACTATCTCCTAGTATGTTTAGCATAAGAGCAGACGTTAGCAATTCTGTGCTTCCTAGAGGAAGTCCAGCCATAACTCTAACCTGTTGATCGAATTGACTCTCAACACAAGCATCGATGGTATAATGACCACTGTTATGAGGTCTAGGAGCAATTTCATTGACAACAATAGTATTATTGTTTAATACAAAAAACTCTACACATAGTACACCATGGTAATTCAAAGATTCAGCAATTTTCTTTGCTTTAATAATCATTTGCTCTTTTTCGTGACTCTCACTAAAAGAATCAATATTTTTTTCCACAAATGTGCTTGATAGTATGCCTTTATTATGAATATTAGTACTTATAGGAAAAAAAACTGAATTGCCGCTAAAATCACGAGCCAAAACCACTGATGCTTCATAATTTATTGAAAGACATTTCTCTAAAACACATGGGACTTCACCAAATTTATAATAAGCTTCTCTTAACTCTTCCAAGGAAGAAACACTCGCTTGACCTTTGCCATCGTATCCCATTTCCGATACTTTAACTATACCAGGTAATAGATACTCACTATTTTCTGTTATGTCTTTTTCGCTATATATTGACTTATAAGGTGCTACGTCTACACCATGAGATTGAATGAACTTTTTTTCTTTGATTCTGTTTTGCGCTATAGAAACAGCATATGGTGATGGATTAACTATACAACCTTCTGCTGATAAAATTTCCAAACTACTACATGGTACGTTCTCAAACTCTATAGTAACCGATTTACAAAATTTAGATAATTTCTCTAAAGCATTGCAGTCATTATAAGAAGCTACTATATGACAATCAGCAACCATTCCAGAAGGACACTCTGGATCTGGATCAAGCACCATGACTTTATAACCTAAACTTTGTGCAGAATGGCAAAACATTCTCCCTAATTGCCCACCACCTAATAACCCAAGGTAATTACCAGGAGAAACATAAAAATTAGATTTAAATGAATTCATTATGTATTCCTAAGAAATTATAATTTCATATTACGTGCTTTGTCTGATTGAGATTCTCTAAAAGATAATAGCTTATTCCGTAATTCATTATCAAATAATGCCATATTAGCTAATACATGTAATGCTGCATTTGCAGCTCCAGCCTCCCCTATTGCAAATGTCGCTACAGGAACACCTTTAGGCATTTGAACTATAGATAATAAAGAATCTTCACCGGATAAATATTTTGAAGGTACAGGCACTCCAAAAACTGGTATTTCTGTTAATGCTGCAATCATTCCCGGTAAATGAGCAGCCCCACCAGCACCAGCAATTATAGCTTTAAGACCTTTTTTATGGGCCTCTTTAGCATAATTAAACATTTCTTCCGGCATCCTATGTGCTGAAATAACTTTCGATTCAAAAGGAACTTCAAAACTTTCTAAAATTGAAGCAGCATGACTCATTACACTCCAATCACTTGATGATCCCATAATAACTCCAACCACAGGTTGTGAACTATAGTTCATAATTAAACCTCAATACAAAAAATCACTATAAAAAACGTTTTAAAACTTCATGATATTTATCAGAAGTTTTTCTTATTACATCAATTGGCAAATTAGGAGCAGGAGACTTTTTGTTCCAATCTTGAGATTCTAACCAATCCCTTATAAACTGTTTATCGAAAGAAGGAGGACTGATACCAACTCGATAATCACTAACTGGCCAAAAACGAGAAGAGTCTGGAGTTAATACTTCGTCCATCAAATTAAGGTCACCATGACTATCAAGGCCAAATTCAAACTTAGTATCAGCTATTATTATACCTTTATCTAATGCAAACTTCGAAGCCTTGCTATATAGCTCAACCGTAATATCCCTAACACGTTTAGCTAACTGAGAACCAACTAGTTGTACTACGTAATCAAATTCAACGTTTTCATCATGCATACCGACTTCAGCTTTAGCAGCAGGAGTAAATATTGCAGAATCCAATTTGCTTGCTTTCGATAAATTCTTAGGTAATTTAACTCCGCATATAGAACCACTTTTTTGATATTCAAGCCACCCTGATCCAATTAAATAACCTCTTGCTACTGCTTCTACCATAATCGGTCTAAGTCGTTTAACTACTACAGCCCTATCTTTTACCTGATCTATTTCATCATCTAATACTATATCTTCTGGTTTTATCCCAGTTGAATGGTTAGGCAAAACACTAGAAAATTTATCTAACCAAAATTCTGTCATTTTATTTAGCACTATACCTTTGCCAGGAATAGGATCTTTAAGAATTACGTCGAAAGCTGATACTCTATCAGTTGTAACTATTAAAAGCTTGCTTTCATCTACAGAATATATATCTCTAACTTTACCTCTAGATATTAACGGCAGTGATCTTATATTAGATTCATATAAAACGTTCATAAATGTTACCTCTATAAAAATATTACTTAATTTGTTGAGTAAGTCTTCCTGAACTATATAATTCTGACATATTGTTTAGACTAATCGGCTTAATTTTACCAGCATTACCAGAAGAACCAAACTCTATGTATCTATCCACACAAATACTTTTCGCTGCTGCTCTTGCATTTATTAAATATTCTCTAGGATCAAATCTATCTGGATTTTCGTAAAAAAACTTACGTATAGCTGATGTCATGGCCAAACGAATATCTGTGTCTATGTTTATTTTTCTTACACCATGTTTTATAGCCTCCTTAATTTCCTCTACAGGAACTCCGTATGTTTCCTTCATGCTTCCACCAAATTTACGGATTTCCGATAAAAGTTCTTGAGGCACACTTGAACTACCATGCATAACTAAATGTGTATTAGGCAATCTAGAATGAATCTCTTTAATACGATCGATAGATAAAATATCTCCAGTAGGCTTACGTGTGAATTTATAGGCCCCATGGCTCGTTCCTATAGCTATAGCAAGAGCATCAATTTGAGTGTATTTAACAAAATCAGCAGCTTGTTCTGAATTTGTTAGTAGTTGTTCCAAAGTAAGCTTGCCGTCTGCACCATGTCCGTCTTCTTTATCTCCTTCAAGAGTTTCTAGTGATCCTAAGCAGCCAAGTTCTCCTTCAACAGTAACTCCAAACTTATGAGCCATATCTACTACTTTTTTAGTTACGCATCGATTATATTCATAGTCAGATACTGTTTTCCCATCCTCCTTGAGAGATCCATCCATCATTACGCTGGAAAAACCTAAATTTATAGCACTTTTACAAATTGATGGTGATTGCCCATGATCTTGATGCATAACTACTGGTATATGTGGATAAGCATCAACTGCTGCTTGTATAAGATTTTTTAAAAAAGTTTCCCCTGCATATTTACGAGCGCCTGCTGAAGCTTGCATAATAACTGGACTGTTGGTTTCATCAGCAGCTTCCATTATAGCTTGGACCTGCTCAAGATTATTAACGTTAAAAGCTGGAATTCCATAATCATTTTCAGCTGCATGATCAAGCAATTGACGCATAGATACTAAAGACATGAGATAATTCTCCTGAAACTGAGTTAATATCAAAATTGGAAATGGATTTACAACATTATTATAATAATATATAAGTCATCATATATAGATTGTAATTGTTAAATCATTAGCAAAAATAAATAGATACGTTATGTATGATTCTTCCATTATTTGATAATTTTATTCTAAATTAATTATTTACTACTTTAAAAAATAAATATTTTGATCCATACTTACACCCATATTGATCCAAGAACTTTTAATTAAGCATTTTTACATTCTTTTAAAATCTGATCTATAGCATTTTGCCTTATTTATATAAATAACAAAATTACTATTTTGATTTAAAATTGACTTTTATGATAAGTATATTTTCTGGTTTAAGCGTGTGGGTTTGTTTTGGCCTAATTATGGCTCTGGCTTTTGTCCTTGTCTATGAATTTATAAATGGATTTCATGACACAGCTAATGCAGTTGCTACTGTAATATACACTAAAGCAATGCCTCCACATATAGCGGTTATCTTTTCCGGCATATTTAATTTCTTAGGTGTGCTTATGGGTGGAGTTGGAATAGCATATGCTATAGTGCACCTTTTGCCTATAGAATTAATTATAAATGTGAATAGTTCTCGCGGGCTTATAATGATATTTTCCATGATATCAGCTGCCATAATATGGAATCTAGGAACTTGGTTCTTTGGAATACCTGCATCCAGTTCACATACCTTAATTGGATCAATTTTAGGTGTAGGGCTAACTAATTCTTGGTTAACAAATACACCAATGGCAGAAAGTATAAATTGGAGTAAAGCTATAGATATTGGCTTATCAATGATAATTTCTCCAGTAATAGGATTCGCTCTGGCTGGATGGCTATTTATAATATTGAAAAACATATGGCCAAAATCAAACATGCATTACACACCAAAACAACGCAGATTTTTAGAGGCAAAAAAACATCCTCCTTTCTGGAATAGACTTGTTCTTGTAATTTCAGCAATGGGTGTTAGCTTTGTTCATGGTTCAAATGATGGACAAAAAGGCATTGGATTAGTAATGCTTATATTAATAGGAATATCACCAGCTCAGTACGTGTTAAATCTACAAAGCACATCGTACCAAATAGATTGTACTAGAAATGCTGTCCTGCATCTAAAAGACTTTTATAATAGGAATCAAGAAAATATAATTGAATACTTGAACATGGGTGATCAGATTATATCTAAAGATCTAAGTTGTAGCCCAAAAATGACACTATCCACTATTAATACAATAGAATCTACATTAAAAAATGTATCAAAATACGAAGACTTGTCTATAAAACAAAGGATAAATACTAGAAAAAATTTACTTTGTTTAGATGATATAGCTAAGAACGTTGTAAAAACACAAAACTTAACTACCCCAAACATATATGATCTAGAAAGACTTAGAGCAGATATCACCTCTACTGTGGAATATGCGCCATTATGGGTAATAGTTGCTGTAGCTACAGCTCTAGGATTTGGGACTATGATAGGCTGGAAACGAGTTGTTACAACTGTAGGTGAAAAAATAGGCACACAGGGAATGACTTATGCTCAAGGAACTGCAGCTCAAGTCACAGCTGTGTTTTCTATAGGTATTGCAAATTTATTCAATCTACCAGTATCTACAACACATGTACTATCTTCTGGAGTTGCCGGAACAGTAGTTGCTAATAAAGTAAGCCTACAGAGAAACACTATTCGCCATATATTACTAGCATGGATATTAACTCTTCCGGCAGCAATATCATTATCTGCATCCCTATTTGCTATAGGTATATTTATCTTAGAATAATCTAATACTAAGCTCGAGATTCCAAAGCTTGAACAGCAGGCAAAGTTTTGCCTTCTAAAAACTCAAGAAAAGCTCCGCCACCAGTAGATATATACCCTATTTTATCTTCTATCCCATATTTAGCAATGGCTGCAATAGTATCACCACCACCAGCAACAGAAAAACCTTTCGATTTAGCTATATTTTCTGCAATAAATGATGTTCCACTGGCGAATTGATCAAATTCAAAAACACCAACTGGACCATTCCAAACAATTGTCCCAGCTAAATCTAAGATTTTACCAAATATTTTTGAAGTTTCAGGACCAACATCCATTATAATATCTTCCGCTAATATTTCTTTAGAGGACTTTAAAACAGCTTCTGCACTGAAAATAAAAGATTTAGCACAAACAACATCTATCGGAATAGGAACAGCAGCTCCACGGTTCTTCATATTATTAATAATGAAGAGAGCATTTTCCAATTGATCATGCTCTACCAAAGATTTACCGATAGAAAGTCCTGAGGCTAGCATAAAAGTGTTAGCAATGCCTCCACCTACTATCAAGTAATCAACCTTATCAGATAAAAATTTTAATACTGATAATTTTGAAGAAACCTTGGATCCTCCAACAATAGCAACCAAAGGTCTCTTTGGAGAAGAGAATACGCGGTTAAGAGCTGTTAACTCAGCTTCTAATAAAGGACCAGCACATGCTATAGCAGCATATTTGGTTATGCCGGAAGTAGTAGCCTCCGCGCGATGTGCTGTACCGAATGCATCATTAACATAAACATCACATAAAGAAGCCATCTTGCGAGATAAAGAATCATCATTATTCTTTTCTCCGATATTTACTCTACAATTCTCTAATAATACAACCTGACCTGGGTCTATACTAACACCATTAACCCAATCCTTAATAAGCTCAACTTGCATACCCAAAATTTCTGATAATCTTTGTGCAACTTTTGCTAAAGAATCTGATTCCTTTAACACACCTTCTTCAGGACGTCCTAGATGAGATGTTACCATTACTGCAGCACCTCCATCCAAAGCCAGCCTGATTCCAGGCACAGAAGATCTAATACGAGTGTCTTCTGCAATGTTACCTAAATTATCAAACGGAACATTCAAATCTGCTCTTATAAAAACTCTCTTACCAAACAATTTACCCGATATGGATAAATCGCTCAAAGTTTTAACACTCATTGAAACCTCTACATATATCAATACAATAAACAAATTGACATCCAAAATGTTTATTGCATATACAGTATTAACTACTTAGCCGACATAAGAGCAACAGTAGTATCTAACATGCGATTAGAAAACCCCCACTCATTATCATACCAAGAAAACACTTTCACAAGTCTTCCAGATACCTTAGTTAGAGTAGAGTCGAATGTGCTGGATGCAGTACTATGATTATAATCAACAGAAACAAGATAGTCAGAACTGAAATCTAAAATCCCTTTTAAAGTCCCTTCAGATGCATCTTTTAAGATTTCATTTATTTCTTTAACAGAGGTTTCTTTTTTGGAAATAAAAGATAAATCTACTAATGATACATTAATAGTAGGAACTCTTATAGAACAACCATCTAGCTTACCTTTTAACTCGGGCAGAACCAAACCAACAGCGGCAGCAGCTCCAGTTTTTGTTGGAATCATGCTCATGGTAGCAGACCTCGCTCTTCTTAAATCTTTGTGAGAGACATCTGTAAGAACTTGATCATTTGTATAAGAATGAATAGTGGTCATAAGACCGCTTTCTATTCCAACAATATCATTTAAAGGTTTAACAATAGGGACTAAACAATTGGTTGTGCAAGAAGCATTGGAGATAACAGTATGTGATGATTTGAGTATGCTATCATTTACTCCAAATACCACTGTTGCATCAACATCTTCTCCACCAGGAGCTGATATTATAACTTTCTTAGCTCCACTCCTAATATGAGAAAGAGACTTTTCTTTAGATGTAAAGACTCCAGTACATTCCAAAACAACATCAACATTAAGTGATTTCCAAGGCAGTTCTTCAGGATTGCGATTAGCTAGCATTTTTATTCTATCGCCATTAACAATCATACAATCTTTTTCTACTAATATTGAACCATTGAATTTGCCATGAACAGTATCAAAACGAGTTAAATGAGCATTTGTTTCTGAACCACCCATATCATTTATAGCAACTATTTCTATATTATTTTTTTTGCCATATTCATAATGAGCTCGCAGAATATTACGCCCTATACGACCATATCCATTAATTGCAACTCTTATTGCCATAATTACATCCCTTTATTTAGTAAAATCTTTCTTACAGCATCTGCAGCTATATCAACGGTTAAACCAAAAAACTTGAATAAACAACCAGCAGGAGCTGACTCACCGTAACGGTCTATGCCTAACACTATTCCATCTATACCAACATACTTATACCAACCAGATGTAACACCTGCTTCTATAGCTATACGAGGCAAATTGATAGGTAAAACTTTATTTTTCCAATTAATATCTTGTTTATCAAAAACATCAGTGCTTGGCATGGAAACTACTCTAACCATTATGCCTTCTTCACTCAACTTGTTTTGAGCATCTAAAGCAATAGAAACTTCAGATCCAGTAGCAATAATCACTGCTACTGGATTACTTTTTTCTTTTAAGATATATCCACCTTTACTTATTGAATCAATAGTATCTTTGTCACGTTTAACAAAAGGCAAATTTTGCCTAGAAAGTAATAAAGCGGTTGGGCCATCATCATTAATTTTCATTTCAACATTAGATTCTCTACCAACTGCATATAACCAAGCTACAACAGTCTCTAAAGTATCACAAGGTCTCCATACAGATAAATTAGGAATAAGACGCAAGCTAGCAGCATGTTCTATTGACTGATGTGTTGGCCCATCTTCGCCCAACCCTATTGAGTCATGAGTAAATATATGTACAACCTTTTTTTTCATTAAGGCTGCCATTCTAATGGCATTGCGTGAATAATCAGAAAAAGTTAGAAAAGTACCTCCGAATGGCAAATAACCACCATGTAATGATATTCCATTCATTATTGCGGCCATACCGAATTCCCGCACACCATAGTTTATATATCTACCAAAATCAATTCCTTTTTTAGCAGCTCTAACAGAAACAGAGTTTTTCCAGTCAGTAAAATTTGATCCAGTTAAATCAGCTGATCCACCTAGTAATTCAGGCATTTCTGAAACAAGCTCAGTAATAACTAACTGAGAAGCTTTTCTTGTAGCTAAGGTCTCAGCTTTATCAACTGTCAAATTAATGATTTTATTAGAGAACTCATCAAATTGGTTTGGTAGTTCTCCATTCATTCTGCGGACAAGATCAGAAGATAATTCAGGATATTTTTCACTATAAGCACTAAATTTAGATTGCCATAAGGATTGAAGTTTAGCACCTGTTTCTTTAGCACTCCATTCTCTATATATCTCTTCTGGAATAAAAAACTTATCATATTTCCAACCAAGATTTTCACGCGTAGACGCTACTTCATCCTTGCCTAAAGGAGAACCATGAACACTATGAGTCCCAGCCATGTTTGGAGACCCTTTTCCTATTATAGTTCGACAAATTATCAAAGTTGGTTTCTCATCTTGAGATCTAGCTAGTTTTATGGCTGCATCAACAGCAGTTACATTATGACCATCTACTCCTTCAATTACATTCCAATTATAACCACGAAAACGCATTGCCGTATCATCACCAAACCAGTTTTTTACATGGCCATCTATAGAAATACCATTGTCATCATACAATACTACCAACTTAGATAATTTTAACGTTCCAGCCAGAGAACATACTTCATGAGATATTCCTTCCATCAAACAACCATCACCAACTATAGCGTAAGTTCCATGATCTATAATATCAAACCCTGGTCTATTAAACTCCAAAGATAATAGAGACTCTGCCAACGCCATACCTACTGCATTAGCTAACCCTTGTCCAAGAGGGCCAGTTGTAGTCTCAACTCCTGGAGTGATGCCAACTTCAGGATGACCAGGAGTTTTTGAATGTAATTGTCGGAAATTCTTCAGGTCATCTATAGAGAGATCATAACCAGTCAAATGTAACAACGAGTATAAAAGCATAGAACCGTGTCCATTGGATAAAACAAAACGATCTCTATTTATCCAATTAGGATCAGAAGGATTATGTCGCAAGTTATTTTTCCACAATGCTTGTGCAATTTCTGCCATTCCCATCGGGGCTCCAGGATGACCTGAATTTGCTTGCTGCACAGAATCCATAGATAAAACACGTATAGAATCTGCTAAAAAATATTTAGGTGTGTCTGTCATATTACTCATGTGATAACTCTTTAACTCCAACGCTTAAAAATAAATAATCTGGTTATTTTAATTTTACCATCTGTATAAAATATAGTAACCTAGACTAAACAAATTTGTGATTATGTTTATAATTAATGTATCTATGTAAACACAGTATGTCCAATTGAAGATAATACCAGGATTAATTTATCAATAATATGCATTTATCACGTTTTTTTTGCGATATCAGCCTAAATATAGGTGGAATTATCCAGCTTCCTTGTGATGTAGCACGTCATATAAAAGTGCTTAGACTCAAACATGATGAAGATATTTTACTTTTTAACGGTCTTGGAGGAGAGTATCTATCAAAATTAATTATAAAGAACAAAAACTTCTTTGCTGATATACGAAAATATATTGAAAATGATGTCGAGCTATCAGGTAATATAACTTTGGTTCAAGCCATCACATCAAAAAATAAGATGGATGTTATAATAGAAAAAGCTATAGAGCTTGGAGTAAAACGTATTATTCCTATACAAACACAAAGGGGCAACAACCACATAACTAACGATAACGTAGAAAAAAGCTTGTCACATTGGAGACGTGTTATAATCTCAGCTAGTGAACAGTGTGGTAGGAGCTTGTTAGCTAAAATTGATGAGTGTGTTCATTTGAATAATTATTTAATGCAACCTAAAGAAGAACCACATATAATGTGTGACCCATTATCAAATGATAATATTTTTGATGTATTAGGGAAAATTAAAAACGAAAAATCATTAACTATAATGATAGGACCTGAAGGCGGATGGTCTGAAAAAGAATTGAATATGGCAGCTAATTCAAATAGCATATACCCTATGAAATTTGGTGCAAGAATTCTTAGAACAGAAACTGCCGCAATTGCAATTATTTCTGCCATTGCCAGCATGAAATGCTGGAATCTCTGATTAAATAAAATTATCTAACTGGAAGTTTGATGTGAAGTATCGTGATTTAAGGGAATTTATTACTTATTTAGAGAAAAAAAATTTATTAAAGAGGATTAATGCTCAAGTTTGCTCTAATTTAGAAATAACAGAAATATCATCAAGAGTAATAGCTAAGCAAGGACCAGCTTTATTATTTGAAAATGTACTACATAACAACAAAATATCTTCTATACCTGTATTAACCAATCTATTCGGAACAGTTGATAGAATATCACTTGGAATAGATTCCAATTCTATAAAATCATTAGCTGACGTCGGCGAAATTTTAGCATCGTTACGCGAGCCTGAAGCTCCAAACAGTATTCGTGATGCTTTTTCAAAAATTTCCATTTTAAAATCAGCATTGTGGGACATGAACCCAAAAATAGTAAGTAATGCTCCTTGCCAAGAAATTGTTATAGAAGGTAAAAATGTTGATTTATTCGATATACCAATTCAAAAATGTTGGCCAGATGATATAGCTCCTTTGTTAACATGGGGTTTAGTTATAACAAAAAAACCATTCGCTAAACGCCAAAATATAGGCATATATCGCCAACAGTTATTAGGACAAAATAAATTAATAATGCGCTGGCTTCCTCACAGAGGTGGTGCATTGGATTTTCAGGAACATGCAAGACTTAACAAAAATATACCTTTTCAAGTTGCCGTTGCTATCGGCACTGATCCCGCAACTATGCTAGGAGCAGTTACTCCAATACCTGATAGTCTATCTGAGTATCAATTCGCAGGTTTGCTTAGAGGATCACGAACAGAGATAACAAAATCTATTGGATCGGAGTTATACGTTCCTGCAAGGGCAGAAATAATTATAGAAGGTTGCATAATGCCATCATCAGAATCATCATCAGGATATGAAATGGCTTTAGAAGGTCCTTATGGTGACCATACAGGTTATTACAACGAGCAAGAATGGTTTCCTGTTTTGACTGTTAACAGAATCACAATGAGAAGATCTCCTATATACCATTCTACTTATACTGGAAAACCTGTAGATGAACCAGCTGTGCTTGGTTTAGCTATGAACGAGATATTCATACCAATACTGAAAAGACAATTTACAGAAATTGTAGATTTTTATTTACCAGCTGAAGGATGCAGCTACAGATTAGCTATAATATCTATTAGGAAACAATATGTAGGCCATGCAAGAAGAATAATGTTCGGATTATGGGGTATGCTTCGTCAATTTATGTATACAAAATTTATAATAATAGTAGACGAAGATATAAATGTTAGGGATTGGAAAGAAGTTATCTGGGCTATAAGTACACGTACAGATCCATATAGAGATACTTTGTTAGTAGAAAATACTCCTATAGACTACTTGGATTTCGCTTCTCCCAAATCAGGATTAGGTAGTAAAATGGGTATAGATGCTACTAACAAACTACCTGGTGAATCTGATAGACAGTGGGGAAAATCAATAAGAATGCTTGATTCAGTCAAAGATAATGTTGACAGTATATGGGGCAGTCTTGGAATATAAAAAGCTTTATATTTTTGAACTTATTGTTCATAATTTTTCTGTCTATTTAAATTTAAAAAATCGTAAATCAAAAAAAACATTAATAATATCGTGTCAAAATTAATAGATATATCCAACTTTGATTATTTTTTGCCAAAGAATCTGATAGCACAAAACCCAGAGGTTGAGCGCAGTAATAGTAGATTACTACATATAGATTCAAGAAAAAATACTCATGATCTTCATTTTTATGACTTGACAAAAACATTAGAACCAGGAGATCTTCTGGTTTTTAACGATACAAAAGTAATAAAAGCACGTTTGAAAGCTCAAAAAAACAGTGGAGGGAAAGTAGAGATTCTTATAGAACGAATTTTAGATCCAAATACGGCAATTGCTCAAATCAAATCTAACAGTACTATAAAAATAGGTACAAAAATAATAATTTCAAATATTGTTGAGGTATATATTTCCTCAAGAAATAGTGATTTTTTTATATTAAAATTTTCCGAAAACATTGATAATGTTCTTGAAAAATATGGCAATATCCCATTGCCACCATACATAAATAAGCATAATGATGCTTTTGATGAATTAAGATATCAAACAATATTTGCAAAAAATCCAGGAGCAATTGCAGCACCAACAGCTGGTCTTCATTTTGATCAGAGGATTTTAAAAGAGCTTAAGTCACGTGGTATAAACATGGCATTTTTAACTTTACATGTAGGCGCTGGAACATTTAAACCAATTAGAACTCAAGACATAAACGAACATATAATGCATACTGAAAAGTATGAGATTCCATTATCAACAATAAAATCAATACAAGATGCAAGAACTAATGGTAAAAGGGTAATTGCAGTAGGAACGACTAGCGCTAGGGCATTAGAATCGGCAGCATTAGATCAAAATAATTATTCTTTGTTAAATAGATGCATAATAAATCCAGTATGCAGTGATACAAATTTGTTTATAAAACCTGGATATGAATTCAAAATTATAGATGCCTTAGTAACAAATTTCCACTTACCAAAATCCACTCTGTTAATTCTAGTTTCTGCATTAGCTAGCAAAGATATAATTTTGAAAGCTTATGATCATGCTGTGAAATGCAATTATAGATTTTTTAGTTACGGAGATGCAATGTTAATTGAGCGCCAAAATGATAAATAATCTGAATTTCGAAATCATAAGTAAGGATGGAATTGCTAGAAATGGATTGCTACACCTAAATCATGGGACTATAAAAACACCAGCCTTTATGCCAGTTGGAACTGGTGGATGTGTAAAAGCAATTTTAAAACGAGATTTGGAAGAAAATGGAGCTCAGATAATCTTAGGAAACACCTTGCACTTATGGATGAGGCCTGGTATGGATATTATACAATCCCACAAAGGATTACATAATTTTATACAATGGCAGAAACCAATATTAACTGATTCAGGCGGTTTTCAAGTATTTAGCTTAAAAGAGTTATGCAAAATAACAGAGGAAGGAGTTAAATTTGCATCCCCTATAAATGGATCAAAACTATTTTTGACACCAGAAAAATCTATACAAATACAAAGCATATTAAACTCCGATATTGTAATGATTTTTGATGAATGCACTCCATATCAAATAGGATCTCATATTATAACTATGGAAGAAGCATGTGATTCTATGAAATTATCGCTTAGGTGGTCTAAACGATCTATGGATGAATTTAAACGTCAAGAGAATAAAAATTTTATATTTGGAATCGTGCAAGGAGGTTTTTATGAGAATTTACGCGAAGAATCTATAAATGGATTATTGGATATTGGATTTAACGGATATGCTATTGGAGGACTTTCAGTTGGCGAGCCAAAAGAATATTTACATCAAATTCTTGAGTTTATAAGTCCTAAAATACCAGATAATTTTCCAAAATACTTAATGGGAGTCGGTACTCCAGAAGACATAGTAAATGCAGTATATAATGGTGTTGACATGTTTGATTGTGTTATGCCAACTAGAAATGCTAGGAATGGTTGGCTATTTACTAGATACGGAAATATTAAAATAAAAAATTCAAAATATAAAAATGATCTTAATAATCTTGATCCAACATGTGATTGTTATACTTGTATAAATTTTACAAGATCATACTTGCATCATTTGCAAATAACTAAAGAAATAAATGCATCAATGCTAAATACTATACATAATTTGCACTTTTATCTAAATATGATGAATGAAATTAGAGAATCAATACATGAAAGAAAATTTGATATATGGAAAAAAAATTTTTTGGAAGATAGATCTAGTAATATCTAGTAATATATTAAAAATTGATAAAGAATAAAAAACAATTATAATAACTAATTGATATTAATAAACAGGAATGTAAAAATGCATATAAACAGCATCTCAAATTTGATAATAACCCAGGCAAATGCCACAGTGGCGGAAAGTAGTCCCATATTGAACATGCTGCCTATATTAGTAATGTTCCTTGTTTTATATTTTTTAATGATAAGACCTCAAGTAAAGCGTCAAAAAGAGCATAAAAATCTTATTTCTAATTTATCTAATAATGATGAGATTATTACTTCTGGTGGAATATTAGGAAAAATAAGAAAAATAAATGAAAATTATATTGTTATTGATATTTCATATTCTGCAGATAAAAATCCTGTAGATATAGCAATTCAAAAAAATTCAATTATCGGAATAATGCCCAAAGGAACTATAAAATCATTATAGTGTATTTAAAAATCTTAATCTCACTTTCTCATAGCAATTATCTAAATTTATGAACCGCTATCCTGCTTGGAAAAACCTGTTGATTACATTTGCGGTTCTTGTTGGTGTCATTTATATGGCTCCAAATTTCTATGAATTAGTACCTTTTATACAAATATCTGAGACAAGGACACAGAAAAAAATTGATAGTATATTTCTTGAAAAAATCAAAAATATAATCTCTGATTCCAATTTAAAAAAATATTCCTTGTCTATCGAAACAGATAATAGCGTAAAAATCAATCTATTTTCGGCAGAAGATCAGTCCTTTCTTCTAGAGAAACTTGATAAGAACTTAAACAAAGACTCAAATAAAATTAATATATATAACATAACAGTTGGCATGAATAGTATAACGCCAGGTTTTATGAGAATATTTGATTTTATCGGAGCTAAACCCATGTCGCTGGGTTTAGATCTGCGTGGAGGCGTACATTTTTTAATAGAAGTTGATACCGAAGCAGCAGTAGAATCAAAATATGATGAAACTGCTATGGAAGTAAGATCTATTCTTAATAGAAAAAAAATAATATCAAAAGTAGAGCGTAACAGAGGTGAAATACTAGTCAAATTTAATAAATTAACTGATAAAAATGAAACGATAAAAAACATAAAAAAACAGTGGCAAGACGATGATCTTTTTATCGAAGAAAGTAGACAAAATCAATCATCAATAAAAATTTCTTTTAGCAAGAAATTTTTAGAAAAAATAAAAACTAATGCAGTTTCCCAAAATATATCTACTCTAAATAAACGTATAAGTGGGATAAGCGACTCTGAACCGATAATACAACAACAAGGCAGCAAACGTATAATTGTCCAGCTTCCTGGAAAACAGGATATCTCAAAAGCTAAAGATTTGATAGGAAGAACAGCAAAACTAGAGGTAAGAATGGTTGATGATACTCACTCAACTAAAAACCTCTTTAAAAAAGGGGGATTACCTTTTGGTATAGAGAATATTAAAGATCATAACGGTAATAATACATTTATCTACAAACATCCAATATTAACTAGCTCTAACATAAAAGATGCGCATTATGGCCGTGATCCTCAAACAAGACAACCTTCTGTAAATCTAACACTAGATTCCAAAGGCGCTCGTATATTTAAAGATGTTACCAGAGATAACATAAATAAACGAATGGCAATAATATTATTTGAAAATGGCATAGGGGAAATAATAACAGCGCCATTTATAAGAAGCGAAATATCTGGAGGACAAGTGCAAATATCAGGAGCTATGAGTCCTGAAGAAGCAGCAGAAATTTCAGTATTGTTACGATCTGGATTACTAGCAGCACCAATGAAAATTATAGAAGAAAAAACTATAGGCCCAAGTTTAGGCCTAAATAATATAGAAAAAGGTTTAAAATCTACAATATATGGATTTATCTCAGTAGTTTTTTTTATAACAATTTACTATGGTGTATTTGGACTGTTTTCTAGCATTGGTTTAATTATAAATCTAATACTTTTAGTTGCTTTATTATCTGTACTGCAAGTATCAATAAATCTACCAGGTATAGCTGCTATTGCTCTTACCGTTGGTATGGCAATAGACTCTAATGTTTTGATTAATGAAAGAATAAGAGAAGAATTAAGGAACGGTAACAATCCACAAGAGTCAATATACTATGGTTTCAAAAGAGCTTGGTCCACTATTTTAGATTCTAACTTTACAGCTTTAATAGTCGGGTTATCATTACTAACATTAGGATCAGGGACAGTCCGTGGATTTGCAATAGTACATTGTCTTGGAATAATAACATCAATGTTTTCATCTGTTTTATGTGTCAGAATGATGGTGAACTTTTGGTATGGAAAAAGAGCAAATCTTTCAAAAATATCAATAGGTGAAGTTTGGAAACCCAAAAAAAATAATTAAGGAATACTATGGAATTTTTTCACATCGATAAAACTATTCCTTTTATGAAATACTCATTAGTTCTTAATTTAATAAGTTTAATGACATTTATAGTATCAATATTTTTTATAACTAATAATGGGTTAAATTTATCCACAGAATTTACTGGAGGTACAATTATAGAAATGAATTTTTCGGCAGAAAACAAGATATCCACCGATGAAATTCGTGAAACTATATTTAAGATGGGATATACAGATTATCAGGTGCAAATATTTGATTCTTTACATGAAATAATGGTTCGACTACCTGTTTTATCAAAAAATAATACTTTAGATAATACAGCTAATAAAATTCTATTGGAGCTGAAAGGCTATGATGAATCATTGCAAATCATCAAAGTAGAAACAGTAGGACCTCAGGTGGGTAATGAATTAATATTGGATGGAATATTAGCTCTAATAACTGTAGTTATAGGTATAATTATTTACTTAACTATAAGGTTTGAATATAAATTAGCACTATCTGGTATAATTGCAAATTTACATGATATAGTAATCATTCTTGGTTTCTTCGCGTTTTTCCAATGGGAATTTTCACTTTGTGTCCTCGCAGGATTGTTAGCTGTATTAGGGTATTCTGTTAATGAATCTGTAATAGTAATGGATAGAATACGTGAAAATATAAATCATTCTAATGGAAGTGACATAACAGAAATAATAAATATGTCAATTACGCAAACAATTTCTAGGACTATAATAACCCACGGTTGTACGCAAATGATGGTACTTTCTTTACTAATATTTGGTGGCCAAACATTACATTACTTTTCTCTTGCTTTGACAATAGGAATATGGTTTGGAATATATTCATCGGTATTTGTTGCTACATCTCTTGCTATTTTGATGAAATTTGGAGACAAAAGACTATATGTCATGAAGTAAAAACTTAATTACTTAAATAGTTCAAGAACACTTATCAATAATACATCGAATTCCTTATCCAAACATATAGTATATATATTTCTTATATAGCTATAATTTTTATTCTAATTATTTTTAAACATGAAAGAGAAAAATATTAAAATATTTGTTGATAATAAATCTATAGTGAAATACAAAAAGATTTATATTAAGACCTTTGGTTGCCAAATGAATACATATGATTCAGATAAGATGGTTGATATATTATACAAGCATGGATATACTTCAGTCACAGATAATCCTGAAGAAGCTGATTTAATAATATTCAATACATGTTCAGTAAGAGAAAAAGCGCAAGAAAAAGTATTCTCAGATCTTGGAAGAGCAAAAACCATAAAACAAAGAAATCCTAATATAATTATTGGGGTTGGTGGATGCGTAGCTAGCCAAGAAGGTCCTGAGATTCTAAATAGGGCTCCATTTGTAGATATAATTTTCGGCCCTCAAACCTTACACAGATTGCCAGAGCTTATAGAAAAAAGAATAAATGAAGGAAAATCTCAAGTTGATATAAGTTTTCCAGAAATAGAAAAATTTGACTCAATGATACCAGCAAAATCTAAAAGTCCAACAGCTTTTGTATCTATAATGGAAGGATGTAGTAAATACTGCAGCTTCTGTGTTGTCCCTTACACAAGAGGAACAGAGTTTTCTAGACAATTCGAAGATGTTTTGATAGAAATTGCTGATTTAGCATCAAATCAAGGGATAAAGGAAGTAACTTTATTGGGACAGAATGTAAATGCTTATCTAGGTAAGACTAGTGATGGAGACATAGCTGATTTTGCTAAATTATTAGAATATGTTCATGAAATACCAGGAATTGACCGTATAAGGTATACGACATCACATCCTAGAGAAATGACTAAACGCATTACCTATGCTTACGCCAATTTGCCAAAATTAGTATCATTTGTACATTTACCAGTTCAGTCTGGAAGTGATCGTATACTCTCTTCAATGAAAAGAGGCTATACCGCTATCGAGTATAAATCAATAATTAAAAAATTAAGAGAATCAAGACCTGGTTTATCTGTTTCATCTGATTTTATAGTTGGATTTCCAGGGGAAACTGAAGATGATTTTAAAAAAACTTTACATCTAATAGAAGAAATAGGGTTTGATACATCTTTCTCATTTATATATTCAAGACGTCCAGGAACACCAGCATCAAACTTAAGTGATGATGTACCATATGAAGTAAAATTAGAAAGACTGCAAGAATTACAAAGACTGATTGATAAACAAGCACAAGAAATAGCTATAGCAATGATAGGAACGAAGCAACGTATTCTAGTAGAAAAAACTTCTAAAAAGAATCCTGCAGAATTTATGGGTCGTACTGAAAATAATCGAATAGTAAATTTTCAATCTAATAAAAATCTTGTTGGAAAAATGATAGATGTATTAATAGTTAAAGCAAATAGAAATACATTGCGGGGGCAAATATAATCTCAATTTAATAATTATACATTTAATGAAAACAAAATCGGAAGTTATCCCAGAAAATACTTTTATCATTTTAGATGATGCTAGTAATTTATCTTTGTCAAAATTGTGTGGACCATTGGATACTAATATTCATACAATATCTAACATCACAGATACAAAAATTATAAGATCTAGCAATAAATTTACAATTACAGGATCAAATATTTTTTTAGCAAAAAAAGCAATTTATTTTTTCCACGAACAGTCAAAATACAAAGAAGTAAGTAAAAAGGATATTATTTTAGGAATGTCAGAACTTGATATTAATTATTTAGATTACGACCTTAAACCTTCTAATCTAAAAAAGCTGAAAATAAGACCAAGAACAAAAAATCAATATAGTTATGTGCATAATATTCTACATAAAGATATTACATTTGGAGTAGGTCCTGCTGGCACTGGTAAAACCATACTAGCTGTAGCATGTGCTGTTAACGCATTAGATAACCATAATGTTGAACGTTTAGTAATAACTCGTCCAGCAATAGAAGCAGGAGAAAAACTTGGATTTTTGCCTGGAAATTTAGAGCAGAAAATTGATCCATATCTTAGGCCATTGTATGATTCATTATATAATTTCATTGGAATTGATAAAGTACAAAAACTATTTGAAAAACAAATAATAGAAATAGCACCTTTAGCATATATGAGAGGAAGAACAATAAACAATGCTTTTATCATACTGGATGAGGCTCAAAATACTACTTCTGAACAAATGAAAATGTTTTTAACTAGGATCGGATTAGGCAGTAAAGCTGTCATAACAGGAGATCCATCGCAAATTGATTTACCTACAGGTCATAAAAGTGGATTAAATGATGCTATAGCAATATTAAATGAAATAGATGATGTATCTATAAATTTATTCACTTCACAAGATATATTCAGACATCCATTAGTAGCAAAAATTGTAACTGCTTATGAACTCAAATCAAAAAAATAATAAAACTTCTATAAAATTAAATTTTCAATATGAAGATAAAAATATATTCATTACTGAAAAACTTTTAAGAACCTGGGTAAAAAAATCTATTAATATATCTTTTTTACATTGTCCTTATATATGCAATAAAATAAGTTTAAATATTAGAATAGTTGATGAAAGAGAAATTAGGGAACTGAATAGAACTTTCAGAAAAAAAGATAATGGAACAAATGTAATAACCTTTGAATATGGCATAGAAAATGGATGTTTATCTGGAGATATTATTATTTGTTTTTCCATAGTAAAAATAGAAGCTATTCAGCAAAAGAAAACTTTTCAAGATCATGCTGCGCATATAACAATACATGGAGTACTACATGCCCTAGGATTTGACCATTTAAACAGTGAAGATGCTGTGAAAATGGAATCGATGGAAATAGAAATACTAAATAAATTTAACATCAAAAATCCGTATTTATAATGCTATTAAAACAATATAATAAATATACATATAAAAGTATCTTGATATTTAAGATATAATCATCTAACAATTAATCCAGTTTTACAGAGTAATGTCTGACAATCCATATAATAATTATACATTAGCTAAATTTATCAACCGTATAAGATCTTTATCTAAGAATTTCTTTACATTTTTGAAACAAAAAAATTCTCCAAAAGAAATACAGGAAATAAAAATTTTGCTTGAAGAAGCACATATAAAAGGTCTAATAGATTTAGATGCGCTATCAGCAATACTTGGAACTATAAATATCTCAAAAAGAACAGTAAGCGATATCATGATTCCACGTTCTAAAATGAACATGCTAGAAATATCCATGTCAATAAATGATATGACCAGTATAATCTTAGAAACAACACACTCAAGATTTCCTGTTTTTGAAAATGAACGTGATAATGTTATAGGAGTTTTGCTGGCAAAAGATCTACTTAAATGTATATCTAATAAAGATATAGAGATTAGATCACTAATAAGGCCTGCTTTCTTTATACCAGAATCAAAAAAATTAAATATATTATTAAGAGAATTTCGTATTAGTCACAATCATCAAGCTATTATAATAGATGAACATGGAGGAATTTCAGGGCTTGTTACTATGGAAGATATTCTTGAGCAATTAGTAGGTAATATAGAAGATGAATTTGATCATGTTGAAGAAAACTCCATATTTCAAGATGGTCCTAATCAGTGGATAGTAATGGCTGCAACTGACATAGATCATCTTAATAATTATTTGAATATAAAATTGCCAAATCATGAATATGATAGTGTTGGAGGATGGTTGGGAGGTCAGATAAACAGAATTCCAAAATGTGGCGATAGTGCTACTTGTGAAGATGTTCAAATAGAAGTGATCAGAGCAGACAGCAGGAGAGCTTTATGGTTAAAAGTAAGAAGAGTATAGTTTGAAACTAAAACAGTCTTATTTTTTAGAAAAAAATAGCAAGAAAAACATTTCATTATGATATTTATCATAATGAAATGTTTTAAGTATCAACGAAGTGTGTTCAAAACGCAAAAAAACAAATAAGAAATAATTTCACATAAAAATATGCTTGCACATAAAATAAAATTATAGCATAATTACAAGCTAGACAATGAACAGAAATGGAGGGGGGTATAGCTCAGCTGGGAGAGCGCTTGCATGGCATGCAAGAGGTCAGCGGTTCGATCCCGCTTATCTCCACCAAGTTTTTAGTCCCCTTCGTCTAGAGGCCTAGGACATCACCCTTTCACGGTGAGTACAGGGGTTCGAATCCCCTAGGGGACGCCATTTTGTTTTAAAGATTTTAAAGAGCTGGAGCGGTAGTTCAGTTGGTTAGAATACCGGCCTGTCACGCCGGGGGTCGCGGGTTCGAGTCCCGTCCGCTCCGCCAATATCATTCACTTAGTATATTGGATATTTTCCTAGAGGATTTAAAACCATGATTGTTGGTTTTTTGTACCTTTCCGTTAGCATTACTTGCAGTATACTAGTATCAATAATTTTAAGAAAAAACATATACAAAAAAATAAATCTTAGCGACGTCGTTTTTATAAACTATGCGACAGCTACAATAATTAGTTTATTTTTTTTTAAAACAAATACAAAACACCTTATATCAGTTATAAATAATAATCTATATATCATATTAATGATAGGGTTCTTATTACCGATAGGTTTTATATCAATGGCACAATCAATAAGATATTTTGGAGTGACCAAAAGCGAAATATTTCAACGTATGTCTATAGTAATTCCTATAATTGCTTCCTTTACTATATTTAATGATGATCTATCTACTATAAAAATAATTTACATAATTATTGCTATATTTTCAATATTTTGTTTACTAGATAAACAACAAGAATATAAAATTATAGATGAAAAAAAATTCTATCAATTCAAGTGGCCTATGTTAGTATGCTTCACATATGGACTAGCTGATATTTTATTTAAAAAAATAAGTAGCAATAACGTATTCACAAGTTGTTTATGTCTATCTTTTTTAATAGCTAGCTTTGTAATGGCAATATATATTACATTTACAAAACAGTTTTTTTTTAGCAAAAATAATATTATCAACGGAATATTATTCGGAACTCTTAATTGGGTTAATATATCTTCGTATATAAAAGCTCATAAATACTTATACGATATGCCATCTACTGTATTTGTAGTAATGAATTTAGGAGTAATTATATCAGGAACTATTGTTGGAACTGTATTTTTCAAAGAAAAGCTGAATAAAAATAATATACTTGGCATATTTATAGCAATATTGTCAATTATTATAGCCATAATTATAAGATAATAGTGGTGGGGTGTGCGGGAATCGAACCCACGACCAATTGATTAAAAGTCAACTGCTCTACCGGCTGAGCTAACACCCCAATAGCAATTTCCAAATTATACTACATTATTGTTATATATATCAATTAAATTATTAGTGTGATAATTTAATTGATATATATGTAGAGTATAAGATAATCTTAAATAATTACTGTTACGCTGATATAATAAACTAATTTTCTAATTCATAATCATAAATAACAAAATATATAACTGATAAATGTCGAACGATATTAACTCAAAATCCTTACGTCTAAGCAATATACAATTATCTAATATAATGGATATAGCATCTGATGCTGCAAAATCTGGAGCGAAAATACTACAGTATTATTTCCATCATCTCAAAAAGCTTATAGTACACAGTAAAAACGATAATGATTTATTTTCTCAAGCTGATAAAGAATCAGAACGTGCAATCATAGATAAATTAACTATTAATAAAAATAAATACGGCATCATAACAGAAGAATCTGGAGGAAATATAGGAGAAACAGCAACATGGTATATAGACCCTCTTGATGGATCCACAAATTTTATACATGGAATACCACATTATTCGATATCTATTGCTTTAGTTGCTCACGCTGGAGCATTTATTAACGAAATAAAACTAGAAAAGGATACTCCAATATTAGGTGTAATATACGATCCATGCAGAGATGAAATATTTACAGCTATATTAGGTCACGGAGCATTATTAAATGGAAAAACAATAAAATGCTCAAACACTAAAGAGATAGGTGAATCCATAGTATCTACTGGTTTACCATATAATAATTGTTTGCATCATGAAAAACAGATGAGTATATTAAAAGATATTTTAAAAAATACTAGAAGTATTAGAAGAATGGGATCAGCTGCCTTAGATCTAGCATGGATTGCTTGTGGTAGGTATGATGGATATTGGGAATTTGGTTTATCAGCATGGGATGTTGCTGCTGGAACGATAATACTAAGAGAAGCTGATGGAATATGCGAAGATATAACAAAAATAAATCCATGGCCTTCTAATAATGGCTGGATTTTAGCTGGTAATAAATCAGTTTATATTGATTTGCTGAACATGATTAAACCTACAATAAGTAAAATCAATTAATTATTTTAATTTTTTATTGCAAAAAACTATTGATATGTTTATAGAAGGACAAATTTCAAAATAATTACATTATAAAGTTAATAAAATTATGCAAATACTTACAAAATCTACACAAGAAATTAAGGAACATGATCTGGTACTAAAATTAATGCCAATGCCATCAGACTCAAACATTAATGGGCATGTATTTGGTGGATGGACGATGTCACAAATTGACATAGCAGGCTCAATACTAGCAGCTAAAATAGCTGATGGTAAGGTAGCTACTATTGCAGTTAACTATATTCAGTTTAAAACTCCTATATTAGTTGGCGATCTAATAAGTTTATATGCATCAATAGTAAAAACTGGAAACACGTCTATCACAGTATCTGTGGAAATTTATACTCAAAAAAGACCTTTCAATCATGAATCTGTGAAAGCCGTTGAGGCCAAATTAACTTATGTCGCAATAGATAAACAAGGAAATAGCCGCCCTCTTACATCCATCTAATAAAAAAATGAAAAAAATTACTAGTGACTCACAAAAAAAATCCGTGGTAATAAGAAGATTAGATCACGATGATGTTAAAAGTGCTCTATTAGAGATACAAGAATATTTTAAAAAACATCAATATGAAAATGATGTAGAAATAAATATCTCAAATGATTTAAACAAAATCAATATAGTCCATGAACTAGGATCATTGATCAATTCACTTCATAATGCTGATATAGCATTCATTTTAGAGTCGTTGCCAAAAGATAGAAGACTTATCATATGGTCTCTGGTTGATAAAAATCACAAACCTAATGTTCTTATAGAAGTAGAGAACTGGGTAAGAGAATCTCTCATCGAAGTAATGAGCTGGCATGATTTGGTTACTGTAACAAGTACAATGGATGCTGATGAACTAGCATATATATCTACAGATCTTCCGCCAGAAGTCATAGTAGAAGTTGAAAAAAGACTAAACGATGAGGAACGTACTAGACTATTAGAAGCAATGGCTTATCCTGAAGAAAGCGTTGGCGCTCTTATGGATTTCGAAATGGTTAAAGTAAGAGAAGATGTAACACTTGAAGTTGTCCTCAGATACCTTAGACGATTACAAGAACTTCCTGATCACACGGATCAAATATTCGTAGTCGATAGACAAGATAAACTACAAGGAGTGTTACCACTAGTAAAAATATTAGTTAGCGATCCCAGTAATGATGTTGACGATGTAATGATTAGAGATTTTTTGACTATAAATCCTTTAGATTCAGATACCGATGCCGCTGCTGCTTTCGAAAGATACGACCTAGTTTCAGCTCCAGTAATAGATGATTATGGTAGATTAGTTGGTCGTGTAACAATAGCGGATGTTGTTGATGTTATTCAGGAGGACTCAAATGCCCAAGCTTTATCAAGAGCTGGATTACAAGAAGAAGATATATTTGCACCTATAACAACTGCTATATTAAACAGAGCTCCATGGCTTTTAGTAAATTTATTCACAGCTTCTATTTCTTCATTCATAGCATCAAGGTTTGAACATACAGTAAGCAAACTAGTTGTTCTTGCTTTTCTTATGTCTATAGTAGCTGGAATAGGAGGAAATTCTGGCAATCAAACTATGACGATGGTTATCAGAGCACTTGCTACAAACCACATTACAGAGAGAGATCTATTCCCATTACTTAAAAGAGAAATGATCCTTGCATCCTTCATAGGTACTAGTGGAGGAATAGTTGCAGCTATATTTGCTTGGTCTATGTCAAATTCAGTTTTAATAGCACTGGTAATAATGGGAGCAATTATATGCAACGTTCTTATAGGCACTTTGGTAGGAGTAATTGTTCCTATGCTTAGAACCCACTTTAATAAAGATCCTGCTATTGGGTCATCAGTTCTTCTAACTTTCGCTACTGATTCTTTAGGATTTATAATTTTCCTAGGATTATCTACAATATTTTTACTGTAATCTATACTATCAGATCATTTTCTAAATGATCTGATAAACGAATAAATTGATCAACTGAAATATCCTCAGCTCTATCTTCGGAAGATATCATTATTTTAGACCAATTAATATTACTCGACAATTCCTTTAAGGAGTTCCTTAACGTTTTTCTTCTTTTTGAAAAAGCTGCTGAAACTACTTTTTTAAAAAATGAGTAATTATTTGGTCTATTACGATTACCTGATAATGGAATTAACCTAACTATGGAAGAAAATACTTTAGGTTTGGGATTAAATGACTCTGGAGAAACATCAAATAATTTTTCTATTTTATATCGCTCTTGTAACATTACAGAAAGACGTCCGTAATTTCGACTAGAAGGTGTAGCTACCATTCTATCTACAACTTCCTTTTGAAGCATAAAATGTTGATCTATTACAATATCTGCAACAGACATCAAATGAAAAAGTAAAGGAGTAGATATATTATAAGGCAAATTGCCTACTATTCTAATATTACTTCCAAACAAACTAAAATCTTGAACTATTGCATCATTTTCAATGAGTATTAATTTTTCAGAAGAATGTCTGTTCCTCAAAATTTGAGCTAGATCTTTATCTATTTCGATAGCAATTAAACGATCCAATTTATTCAAAAGAGGTGATGTCAAAGCAGACAAGCCAGGACCTATCTCTATAATAGAATCATTACTTTTAGGATTTATAGCAATCATGATTTTTTCTATAATGCTAGCATCCACTAGAAAATTCTGTCCAAAACGCTTACGCGACTTAAAAATCATCATGACTTTTTTGCTTTAATTTATTTTATAACCTATTCTCTATAAAAGAGCATGTTTTTAGATTTTTAAGCCAATTATCAAATATGTACTGTGCATTCAACTCAATAAGGTATTCTCTTGCCCTAATACGCTTATTTTCATCAAATAGGTCTTTTTTTCTAACATCATTAACCTTTATCAAATGGTAACCACATGATGATTTGACAACACTACTAATTTGGCCAGGATCTAAATTATTAATAACATGATCTAACTCCTTAATGATAGAACCAGGAGTTATCCATCCTATATTACCTCCCTGAGAAGCGGTAACATCTTCAGAGTATTTGTAGGCCATATCATTAAAATTTTCTTTACCTGAAATTATATCATAACGAATATTCTCTAATTTATTAATTGTTTCTTTTTCATTAAATATTTTATGAAATTTGATCAATATATGCTGAACTTCTTTTTGAATTATTGAATCACTTTCTTTCCTATCTAAAATCTGATTAAACTTTTTAAAAAGAATATCATCTCCTTCTATATTACAAGGATTTATATCATTTATTTTTATGATATGAAAACCACTAGGACTTCTAAAAATCTCACTAACCTGCCCTATATCTAGATCTTCTATAGCTTTAACAAATAATTCTGGCCAACAATCTAAAGGTTTAGTCCCTAAAAAATTTATAAAAGATAAATAAGAATTATTAGAAAATTCAACAGAAAGATCATTAAAATTTTCTCCAGATATTAATCTATCCCTAATCTCTTTCAATATTTCATATGAATCATCAACAATCTTATCTGAAAAATTTTGTGATGGCTTAAATAGTATCTGTGACAAAGAGTATAGATTTTTATAACTTTTTCTATTTTTTAAAAAATTATCAGAACTTTTATTTCCGTTATTCAAATCAGACAGAAAACTATCTATGTCTAGATCTATGATTTGCAGTTTTTCCTCAACAAGATGCTGCTTTAAGCTATTAAAATAAATTGCATTTCTAACGTTGTATAAATATATATCCCAAGGTGTAGAATCATCTATTTCAACTTTTGACTTAAACAAATCTAAAGTCAGTTTATAATCATCTGCCATGCCTGCTATAACAGTATTTAATTTATTATCATCAACAAGAATTCCTATCTTATTAGATTCTTGTTTTATCAATTCACAATCAATCATTTGATCTAGTAACTGAGTACGCAATACAAACTTATCCGGTACATTAATCTTGTTTTTAATGAAATTATTAATAAAATAATTCTCAATCTTAACCAAATCGCTTAATTTTATTATGTTTTGATTTACTATAGCTACTATCTTATCCTCATATAGCAAATCATTTGCAAATGCTACAAACGAAAACATTATTACTAATATAGCGTAACCAAGCATTAATATAATTTTAATTGATTTAATCATTCTTAAGTATCAAAAATTGAGTTCTAGAAATTATCATTGTACTGTTTGATAATCAAAAATATTATTTTCTAAAAGATTTTTCATGTCTGTGCCTATGGCACCAATACCTCTGAGCTCTAGCTGAAAAAATAACGTGTTATTAATATTACCATTAAATAAACTATAACGATGAAATACTAACCTATTAGTCCAAGATTCATCTTTTTTATATTCAAAACCTATTAAAAATTTTGGAGCACTAATTTGTTTATCACCTTCTTTATTGCAACTGTGTAAAATATCTAATCTACCTATGCCATAAAATTTTTCCGAAAGAGGCCATTGGAAAGATAATACAACAGTCTTCAGACTATATTGCATATCATTTTGAGATTTATATAATATATTAACATTTGCTGACTTTTTAGGATTCCATCTAATACTTGTTAAATAATTACATAAATTATTCTTATATAAATCATAATCAAAACATGCTTCAATTACTGTGTTATTTGATGGAGATGTTTTAAACGACATTAATAAATTAGAATTAATATTATTAGATAAAGTCTCCCCTGGAATAAATACTTTCTTATTGTCTAAAAATATTCTATTTGCTGCAGAAATAGACATCCTTTCAAATTCTGAATAAGTATCATCGTAGCTAGCCTTCAAGAGAAAGGTTATATGATTAGCATCAGATATTCTATCCCATCCTCCATCATAAACATTTTCATCAAAAAGACTTTGAAAACTAAAATCAACTAAGTTTGTATCGTAACAAGGCACATCTTCCTGATTATAATATGGAATATATAAATAAGAGAATTTTGGTTCTATAATTTGTTTAAAAGACTTTTTGAATATATTCACATTGTTAATACAAAAAGCACCACCACTTAAAGAACATATTGGAACAACTCTGGATTTATAACAAGAGTTAATATTATATTCTGACAGATGTACTCCGAACTTAGGTGTTATATAATAAGAGCCATTTATTATATTATAGTGAACACTTGGGTAAAACTGTAAACGATTACCACTGTCATTTAATAAATCTCTAACATAACTAGACCTGACTAGTTTTACCATATTGATATCAAAATCAAGACCTAGCTTTTCACAAAAGTAATCATGATACCTAATAGAAATTTCTGGTAATCTTTTATAGTAAAAATTACTTTCAATCCCATCTACCAATATTTGATAAGAAGATAATTTTATATAGCTATCGAAATGATTACCAAACCAACTCAATTTACTGATTTGAGACAAATATTTCTGATCATTGTTATCTTTTATATCTATAAAGAAATAATTATCTGATGCTCTTGAAATATCAAGATCTAATATTAGGTTATCTCTTATATAAAAACAATTCCTAAATTTATAATACCAACGATTACAACCAGTTACCCTATCTTTATGTATATAACTACCATCAACCATACCATAGTAATTGTCATTTACATATCTAAACTCGCTTGAAATAATAAATCCTCGTTTACTTGAAACTCTATTATGAATAGTAGCATCGCAGTACCTAGAAATATTCATGTAATATGGGATAACAAATTCATAACCATTTCCAGATACTAAACTATAGTTTGGCATTAAAAATCCAGATTTAGGCTCATCTTTTATTGGAAAACTCATGTAAGGCATATAAAAAATTGGTATATTACATAAATATAAACGAGCATTAATAAAATGAGCTATATTTTTATCAAAATCGAGTGTTACAGAACTAGACTTTGTGTACCATGATTCATTATAGTTTTCTAGTCCTGAATAAATAACATTATATAACTTAATTTTCGATTTATTGATTAAATCAACTTTGTCTGCTTCAGCATAAGCTTCATTATAATGTGACCTAAATTTAACATTATTTATATATCCATTAATCGCATCTATATTTATAAAAGCATCAGATCCAACTAATGTGCTGCTACCCAATCTAATATAGACATTACCATCAACATATATGTTACCTTTATCACTATAAAATTTAATATAATTTCCATTTATAACAGAATCCATTCTGCGAAATTGAGCATTGCCTACTAGGCTAAATGATCCATCTTTATTATTATTTATCTGATCAGCAGTCAAAAATAATGGTAGATCGCTAGATAATGAGTCATTATAACCAATTGAATCATTATTAATTATCGAGAAAGTCTGCAAATGATTAAAATCATCAACATGTGAGTGTTCAATCTGCTTTAGATCTTTTGAAATTATAGCTGATGATGCTGCATCAAAAAAAGTTAGCAAAAATAAAAAGACAGACGCTAAACTTATAAAAAAACGCACTGATCTGAGTCGCTTAAAAATATATATAGTTTAAATAACAATCATAAATAAAGATTGGATTATGCACAGTAATAGTAGAGCAACTTTAAAAAATATAAAATGCAAATAACCATATGGTGGGCTGTGAGTGACTCGAACACTCGACCTACGGATTAAGAGTCCGCTGCTCTACCAGCTGAGCTAACAGCCCAATTTCAAGCTAAGTTCTTTAATTCTACCTAATTAATCAAATAGTTTCAATAAATTTTAGTAAGATTTATTGAAAGAAGAAAAATCAAATCTTATAAAAAATAATTTCTCTCCCCTCTTGAATAAAAAAATATAGACCATACATAGTTCATATGGCTGGTTCATAATAAGCAACCAGTAATTTTTGATTAATGTAAAATTTAAACAGGAGTTTCTTATGGCTCTACGTCCCCTACACGATCGAGTAATCGTAAAACGTTTGGACAACGAAAGAAAAACTGCTTCTGGTATCGTTATACCAGAAAGTGCGACAGAGAAACCTGATCAAGGAGAAGTACTTGCTGTCGGTCCAGGTAAAAAAACAGAAGATGGTAAAATTTTACCGGTAGATTTAAAAGTTGGAGACAAAGTATTGTTCGGTAAGTATGCTGGACAATCGGTTAAGGTAGATGGTGAAGAATTGCTAGTAATCAGAGAAGATGAAATTCTTGCTGTAATTAACTAAACCATATTTATTTAATAAATTTATTTCCGAGGAAGCTAAAATGGCTGCCAAACAGGTTTTATTTGGAGATGACGCACGTGTTCGTATAGTGCGTGGTGTAAATACACTAGCTAATGCTGTAAAAACAACCCTAGGACCAAAGGGTAGAAATGTAGTTATTGAAAGGTCTTTTGGTGCTCCTATTGTTACAAAAGATGGAGTATCAGTTGCAAAAGAAATAGAATTAAAAGATAAATTTGAAAATATTGGCGCACAATTAGTCAAAGATGTTGCATCTAAAACATCTGATAGTGCTGGCGATGGTACAACAACAGCAACAGTGTTAGCTCAATCAATAGTACAAGAAGGATTAAAGTATGTTGCTTCTGGCTACAATCCTATAGACTTAAAAAGAGGAATAGACAAAGCAGTTATAGCTGCTGTAGAAGAACTAAAAAAGCAATCCAAGCAAATAACAACAAGCAAAGAGATAGCACAAGTTGGTTCAATTTCTGCTAATAGCGATGAGTCAATTGGTGACATAATTGCAAAAGCAATGGATAAAGTTGGTAAAGAAGGCGTTATAACTGTCGAAGATGGTAAGTCTTTAGAAAATGAGCTAGATGTAGTCGAAGGAATGCAATTTGACCGTGGATATCTTTCTCCATATTTCATTAATAATGCTGACAAACAAGTTTCAACTCTAGAAAACCCTTATGTTTTAATATATGACAAAAAAGTCAGTAACATTCGTGATCTTTTACCAATATTAGAACATGTTGCAAAATCTAGTAGACCATTATTAATTATAGCTGAAGATGTTGAAGGTGAAGCTTTAGCTACTTTAGTAGTAAACAATATTCGTGGAATACTAAAGACTACTGCAGTTAAGGCCCCTGGTTTTGGAGACAGAAGAAAAGCAATGCTAGAAGATATTGCTATACTTACTGGAGGTGTAGTAATCTCTGAAGAAACAGGAATGACTTTAGAAAAAGCATCTTTAGATGATTTAGGTCAAGCAAAACGTATAGAAATTGGTAAAGAAAATACTATAATAATAGACGGAGCTGGTGATAGCAAATCCATAGAAACTAGAGTTAAGCAAATTAGAGTTCAGATAGAGGAATCTACATCTGACTATGATCGCGAAAAGCTACAAGAAAGAGTTGCTAAGTTAGCTGGTGGAGTTGCTGTTATAAGAGTAGGAGCAGCTACAGAAGTAGAAATGAAAGAAAAGAAAGCAAGAGTAGATGATGCTCTGCATGCTACACGTGCTGCTGTAGAGGAAGGAGTTGTTGCAGGTGGTGGAGTAGCTCTACTTAGAGCAAAACAAGCTATTGCAAACTTAAAAGGAGATACTCCTGATCAGAATGCAGGAATTAAACTCATACTGCGTGCTGTGGAAGAACCTCTTCGTACTATAGTTAATAATGCAGGAGAAGAAGCTAGTGTTGTAGTAAACAATGTATTAAAGGGTACTGGTAATTATGGTTATAATGCTGCTACCGGAGAATATACTGATTTAGTTGCACAAGGCGTATTAGATCCAACCAAAGTTACAAGGACTGCATTACAAAATGCAGCTTCAGTTGCTAGCTTATTATTGACAGCAGAAGCAGCTATTGCTGAATTAGTTGAAGATAAACCATCATCAGCTGCACCTTCTATGCCAGGTGGTATGGGTGGTATGGGCGGTATGGGTGGCATGGGTGGCATGGATTTTTAATTATTAAATAATCTAGCTTTTAATATACTGCTATTTTGAAACATTATGATGCAATTTTTTATTTTTAAGAAATTGCATCATTTTTTATAACCACCACCTAATTAAATAGGCAAAATGAATACTGCAATATATCCAGGAACATTCGATCCCTTAACATTAGGACATGAAAATATAATTCTTAGAGCATCAAATCTATTTGATAGAATAATAGTTGCTATAGCCTCTAGCAGAAAAAAAAATCCTTTCTTTACTGTAGAGGAAAGAGTGAATATGGCTAAAAATATATTAGAAAAATATCCAAATATCGAGGTTGAGGGTTTTAGTGGATTATTGAAAGACTTTGTTTGCAAAAAAAATGCAAAATTAATAATAAGAGGATTAAGAGCTGCTTCTGATTTTGAATACGAATTCCAAATGGCAGGCATGAACCGTCAATTAATGCCAGACATAGAAACATTTTTCATGACAACATCTCCTGAATATCAATATATTTCTGGAAGCATAGTAAGAGAAGTTGCCCAGTTTGGAGGAGATATTAGTAAATTCGTTTGTCCTTATGTTGAGAATTGTTTTCTAAAAAAACAAGAAGAATCAAACAATGAAAACGAATCTAAATTTATGAATCATATATAATCAGCACTAGACATTAAATAAGAAATTCATTATATCTCCATCTTTTACAACATAATCCTTACCTTCAGAACGAACTTTACCAGCTTCTCTAGCTTTTATTTCTCCATTATATTTGATAAAATCTTCATAAGAGATAGTTTGTGCTCTTATAAATCCTTTCTCAAAATCTGTATGTATAACACCAGCTGCTTTGCTAGCAGTAGATCCTACCGGTATAGTCCACGCGCGAACTTCTTTAGATCCAACTGTGAAATAAGTTTGAAGACCAAGAAGAGAAAAAGCTGCTCTAATTAATCTGTCTAATCCTGGCTCTTTCAAACCCATGTCTTCTAAAAAAATCTTTCGATCTTCTTCAGACATATCGGCTATATCTTGCTCAACAGATGCGCATATTGTAACCATTGGGATATCTCTACTTAGAGAAAAATTTTTTAGTTTATCTAATAAAGGATTATTCACAAAACCATCCTCACTAACATTACCTATATACATAATCGGCTTCACAGTTAAAAAAGAAAAATTTCTTAATAAAGCCCAATCATCAATAGATAAACTTAAATCTCTAAGTGATTTATTATCGTTTAAATGTTCTAAACATCTATTTAACAGATGTATTGGTACGTTAGAAGAATTTTTTTGATTTTTAGATATAATTTTTTCTATAGTATTTAAATCTGCAAGAATTAATTCTGTTTCTATTACTTCTATTTCATTTATTGGGTCTACGTATCCGCTATAATGAATAATATTTGGATCATCAAAACAACGAACCACATTTAATATAGCATCAGTCTCTCTAATATGAGACAAAAACTGATTCCCTAGACCTTCGCCTTGACTAGCTCCTGATACTAATCCAGCTATATCAACAAATTCCGCAGTTGAATATATAATTTTTTCTGGATTTGCTATATTAGCCAAATTAACTAAACGAGTATCAGGAACCTCGACAATACCAACATTTGGCTCAATGGTACAAAAAGGATAGTTTTCTGCAGCTATCCCTGCTTTCGTTAGAGCATTAAAAAGAGTAGATTTACCAACATTTGGCAGACCAATAATACCGCATTGCAGAGCCATTTAAACTCCTTTAATAATTTTATTAAATTTACTACAAATTAACATGCTTTTTAACCGATGAAATTGCTAGTGCTTCTTAAAAAGAACCATATAATAATAGCAGGAGCAGCATTAAATATAGAATGTAATGATATAGAAGGTAAGATGCCTTTAGTCAATCTAATCCATCCAAGTACAAGACTAGTACACCATTGAGGCAATACAAGCAAAGGAATTAAATACCAATTATTAAAACTATAAAAAACAAAATTATTTATGTGTAATATAGCAAATATTATATTAGAGAAATGAAATAATGCTGGGAAACAATTGTATTTAACAATTACTGGATATCTGAACGAAATTAAAAATTTACTTATAAAAAAACATATTGCTAATAGCATAACTAAAGAGGCTATTGTAAAATAACTAGGGCCCATAAACAATATGAAAATAAAAAATGGAATCACTAATAGAACATGAATAGAACTAACCATCCAATATCTAAATAACATTTCCTCAATTATAGGAGCCCATACGATAGCAAAAAACAAAGGTATACTAGATTCAATCTTATGCCTAGCACCTATGATTTTGGCAGCGCTACACGCCAATGGTCCTAATATAAGTATATTTAAAAACCACAATAAGCAAGCCCATTTTACTAAATTAGTTATTGAAAATGTTTCAATGAAATTACTTTCATTATGTAACCAACCTGTATTTTTAGATAAAACTGTACTAGGATTCCTTATAAAATAAAAGAAATCATGCAATTCTGAATTAGAAATAATATTCATATATTCATATATTCATTATTGAAATTTTAACTACCTTTTTAAATATTTTCGTAGAAAATCAAAATCACCTTTTGCGAGACTATCAATTGAATTTCTAAAACAGTCTATGGCTAATTTAATATAGGAAAATTCCTCGTTATTTGGTTTGCTAAGTACAAAATCAGAAACATCTTGTCTTGAATTGAATAATCTAGGATGCCCAACACCAATACGTATCCTCCAAAAATCACTACTAGAAATTGAGTGCTGAATAGATCGTAGTCCATTGTGTCCTGCAGAACCACCACCCTGTTTGAGACGGATATCACCTGGCAATATGTCTAGTTCGTCATGTATAACTATCAGTTGTTTCGGTAATAATTTATAAAAATTCATTACCGAAACAACTGAAATCCCAGAGTTATTCATATAAGTGACAGGCTTTAACAAAAGCAAAGTATAAGATGGAGTCTTTACTTTAGATATTTGGCCAGAGAAAGCATTTTCATGACTAAATTTCACTTGAAAATCTTCCGCTACACTATCCACAACGCTAAATCCTATGTTGTGGCGAGTACCAATATACCTTTCTCCTGGATTACCCAAGCCAACTAACAAAGATATGTTACCATTACTCATTTATAATAAATAAAAAGATATTAAAATTGGTAATATATTTTTTTATTCTCCAGAATCAGAAGACTCAGATGAAGTTCCTGATTCTAATAAACCATCATCACTGCTTATAGCAGAAGCAAGTAACGGATTAGTATCTATACTATGAGAATTATAACTAACTCCAATAGGAAGTTTGACATCAGACAAATGTACAGAATCTCCTAAACTGACACCAGATAAATCTACATTTATGAATTGAGGTAGAAGAGCAGGCATACAAGTAATATCAAGCTCTGTTATAACATGCCTAATAATAGCACCGCCAATCTTAACCGCCGGAGAAATATCTTCATTTAGAAAATGTAATGGTACTCTTGTACTTATTTCCTGATTAGACTCAACACGTTGAAAATCAATATGAAGAACTTGCTGTTTATATGGATGCCATTGAACAGATCTCAATATTACCTGCTCGGCATCTTTGCCATTTATTTTAATATTTAGTATTGAGGAATGAAACTTCTCTTTCCTCAA
Source organism: Candidatus Kinetoplastibacterium oncopeltii TCC290E (assembly GCF_000340865.1). Classification (NCBI taxonomy): domain Bacteria; kingdom Pseudomonadati; phylum Pseudomonadota; class Betaproteobacteria; genus Candidatus Kinetoplastidibacterium; species Candidatus Kinetoplastidibacterium stringomonadis. The sequence goes on along the minus strand of NC_020299.1, from coordinate 107,677 downwards.
AGCATGGTATATTTCATTATGATCTAACTCTATGGTCATAGGTAAAGAACTACCACCATAGATTATAGCAGGAACTCCACCAACATGACGCAGGCGGCGGCTCGCACTCGTACCATGCATATCTCTCAATAAAGCGTTAATTTCCACAGGGGGTAACTCCAAATAATAATGTTATTAATAAAATAAAGTATTATGCCGCGACCAACATAATATAGAACAAAACATAGAGCTAAATTAAAAATAAAGATGCTAACGACTCAGCATTGGAAATCCTAGAAATAGTATCTCCTAAAAGAGAAGCACAAGATAATTGTCGTATTTTATTTGAAGACAACCCTTCTTCAGATAAAGGTATAGTATCTGTAACTACTATCTCATCTAATAATGATGATTCTATCGATTTGATAGCATTACCTGATAGAACTGGATGAGTGCAATAGGCATACACAGATTTTGCACCATGTTCTTTTAAAGCTTGAGCTGCTTTACACAGTGTTCCAGCTGTGTCAACTATATCATCAACTAACACACAAGATCTACCTTTCACATCACCTATTATATTCATTACTTCAGATACATTAGGAAAAGGTCTACGCTTATCTATTATTGCTAACTCTATATCTAAGTGTTTTGCCAATGCTCTAGCTCTAACTACTCCTCCTATATCTGGAGAAACAATTACTAAATCACTTAGATTTTTACTTTTAATATCATTTAAGAGAATAGGACTGGCATAGATATTGTCAACTGGAATATCAAAAAAACCTTGAGTTTGTTCTGAGTGTAAATCCATTGTCAAAACATGATCTACACCAACTATCTGTATCATATCAGCAACTACCTTAGCTGATATAGAAACTCTAGATAAACGAGATCTACGATCTTGCCTAGCATATCCAAAATATGGAAGAACTGCACTGATACGGGATACAGAAGATCGCCTTAGTGCATCTACTATTACCATTAACTCCATGAGATTGTCATTAGTTGGAGCACAAGTTGATTGAATAACAAAAATATCCCTGCCTCTGACATTTTCATTAATCTCAACCATGACTTCTCCATCTGAAAAACGACCTATAGTCATCTTTCCTAAGGAACAACATAAATGGCTAGCAACATCCAAAGCTAATTTATCATTGGCAGTGCCCGTGAAGAGCATAAAGCTACGTTTCGTCATGATAAGCACACAGTAATAGTTTTAACAATGTAACAAAATAAAGCCAACAAAAGTTGGCTGGGAAGGAAGGATTCGAACCTTCGAATGCCGGAATCAAAATCCGGTGCCTTAACCAGCTTGGCGACTCCCCAATTTTTACTTCGCAACCCAATATTTCAATGGATGTTCTATAAGACCAACACAAGAACCTGTAAAAAGTAAATTGCTAGGCTTAAGAGATCCATATACTCTGCTCATTATATTATCTATTTTGCTCAATGCCAAAACAGATTCTGAAATATTATCATACTCCATGAAAAAACAAGACCCTGAGCCTGACATTTTGAATGAGAAACCAAATTGTTTAAAAAAAACAACGGTACTGTAAATATCAGGATATCTAATAAAAACAACATTCTCTAGATCATTTTTACCAAATAAATAGCTAGGATTATTCATAAACTGGGATATTGTAACACGTCTAGTATCTCTTTTCAAAATAGAATCTGAAAATATATCTTTAGTCTTCAAACTAATACATGGTTGAATGATAAGATAAGAGTTTATAGGTAAATTAACCTTATTTAATATATCTCCTGTGCCACTAGCAAAAGCATTATCTCCAAATATAAAAAATGGAACATCTGCGCCTAAAAGGCTAGCTAAATTCATTAATTCATTTCTATTAAGACCAGCAGACCATAATTTATTTAGAGCAATTAAAGTACTTGCTGCATCACTTGATCCACCACCAAGACCTCCTCCAATAGGAATTTTTTTCTCTAAGATAATATGAGCTCCTTTACTACTTCTTATTCGAGTTTTGAGTAATTTTGCAGCTTTAATAACTAAATTTTCTTCATCTAATATATTGTTGTTATTAGACATCTCGAAACTTATAACACCATCATTACGCAAATTAAAACTCAAATTATCTTGCAAATCTATTAATCGAAATACCGTTTGCAATAGATGATAGCCGTCTAAGCGGCGATCATTTATATGCAAGAATATATTTATTTTTGCAGGAGCTTTGACATCATATAAATAGCTCAAATTAATTGCCTATATTAGAACTAATTCTTAACTATTAATTTTATGGTTATAGAACTATTTTCTTGTTTTCTTTGCAGAATTATCTTTCTAGGTCCAAATACATCGTAGCTTGAAAGAGTAACCTCCCATTCAGATACTACAAAAAAATTTGTCTTATTAAACTTGTCTTTTGATAATTTTTCAGGAACGTCATTAAAAGCAAAGTAGCCTTTCAGCCATAATCTTAAACTATTCATAGGAATTTTGTAACCTAAGAATTGAGAAACAAGACTGTCAACATCTAAAGACTGAAGATAAAAACCATCGGCGGTTCTGAGCAAAGCATTTTCACTTGAAACTTTTAGATATAACTCTCTTTTTCCAAAAAAATTTGAAAGTCCCATTTCATAATATTCGTCATAATCATTCCAAAAAAAATTACCTTGAAATGCACGTAATGTTTTAGAATTTTCTTTTTCAACTATATAAAAACTACCAGTTCTCTCAAAGGCTCTATCATTTATCAAGCTCTTGTGCACACATGAGCTTGATAATAAACATAAAGCAAACAAAGAAACTGTATAAAATAATCTAGATAACATAATGATCTCATTTAAAACTGTTTTATCTCTGCACTTAAAAGCATAAAGATAATAGCATTATAAAACATTAATTAGATTTATTTATATTTGAAATTAGGACACAAATTAAATACTATTAGGTAAAAAATAATTTGATTATAGTGATAACATTAAAAAATAATTAACATAGTTATTATTAATTAGGAATAAGAATAAAAATGCCAGAACTACCAGAAATAGAGTTGCTAAAAAGAGAGATAGATCCTAGGGTAAAAAACAGAACTGTTTTAGAGTTTAAAGTTAGAAATTATAAACTAAGATGGCCTGTACCTGAATATCTTCCAAAAATTATAACCAATAAGAATATTTTGAAATGCTCTCGCAGAGGAAAATACTTATTATTTCATTTTGAACACGGTGTACAAATTATACACCTAGGCATGTCTGGCTCGATAAGATTTATAAAGGATGAACCTCCTGGCAAACATGACCATTTAGAATGGGTTTTTAATGAATCAATAATATTAAGAATGAATGATCCTAGGAGATTCGGAGCAGTACTGTGGCATGATCTAAAAAATGATGGCCAATTACATGAAAATAAAATTTTTAAGAATTTAGGCTTAGAGCCATTTTCATTAGAATTAACAGATGAGTATCTATATAAGAAACTCTCAAACAAAAAAAAATCCATAAAACAGATTATTTTAGATGGTCATATTATAGTAGGAGTTGGAAATATATATTCCTCAGAGAGCTTATTTAAATCAAGGTTGAATCCATTAATACCAGCCTCAGAACTTTCAATGAAGGATTGTGCTAAGATGATTACATCTATAAGAGAAACACTTAATGATTCTATTGGATCTGGTGGCAGTACTATAAAAAATTATGTAAGTACTAATGGAGAAAGTGGAAATTATATAAAAAATCACGCTTCTGTTTATGGTAGAGACGGATTACCTTGCACTTTATGCAACTCTAAAATAATAAAAATAAAGCAAAATGGACGTTCTACTTATTACTGCCCTAATTGTCAAGATGTAAATAAAAAAAAATAAACAAATCAAACATCTAAAATTTTCCCTGGGTTCATTATATTATTTGGGTCTATAGCCCTTTTTATAAGCCTCATCATGGACAATTCAGCAATACTCTTATACTTAGTTAATTCCCCTACTTTAAGAACTCCTATTCCATGTTCAGCACTTATCGATCCTCCAAAATCAGCTACCATTTTATGTACTAAATCATAAATATCATTTTGTAAAGATAGTAATTGATACTCACTTTGCCAACTTGCTTTTGCTATATTGTAATGCAGATTGCCATCTCCTATATGACCAAAAATTATATGCTTCACTCCTGGAAATACAGCTTGTACTAAATTATTTGTTTGTTCAACAAAGGACGATATGTTAGATATAGGAACAGAAATATCATGTTTAATTGCTTTTCCTAGTTCCCTTTCTGCTATAGGTATGCTTTCTCTCAACAACCACATTTCTTCATTTTGTTTAGAGCTGTTAGAAACAATAGCATCAAGAATTAACCTTTTTTCTATAGATTTTTCCAAAAAACTACTTATTGAGTCAATAATTTCATGCTCATTATTATCATGAGAGATCTCTATTAGTAAATACCATGGGGCCTTATTAATAAAATTCTTTGGCAAATTGATTAATTTCTGAACAAGCTCTATGCATAGACCACTCATTAGCTCAAATGCTGTTATTTTTGAACAAAAAAAACTACGGGAGTATGAAAAAAGACTAACTGCTTGTTCCAAAGAATAAACTGAAACCAAAAAAACTTTCTTACCTAAAGGTTTAGGAAATAATTTTAAGGTAGCTGCGGTTATTATTCCTAATGTTCCCTCACTTCCAATATAAAGGTCACGTAAACTGTACCCAGAATTGTCTTTCCGCAAACATCTTAATGCATTTACTATAGTACCTTCTGCATTAACAAATTCTATACCCAATGTAAGATCTCTAATATTACCATATCTCAAAACTTGAGTGCCTCCTGCATTAGTAGCCAAATTACCACCTATAGTACAGCTACCTTCAGATGCAAGACTTAAAGGGAATATTTTATTGCAATCTAAAGCAGCATCTTGAACCTTTTTTAAAACACACCCAGCTTCTACTGTTATGGAATTATTAATTTCATCTATATTTATAATGGAATTCATTTTTATAGTAGAAAGAACTATAGCATTACCAGAGTTATCAGGTATTGCTCCTCCACATAACCCAGTATTACCACCTTGTGGTACAATTGGCACATTATAGAAAATACATAAATTAACTAATGCAGCTATATCATTAGATGTTCTAGGCAAAACTACTGCAAGTGCACTTCCCTTGTATCGCTTACGCCAATCTATCAAAAATTTCTGCATCTGATATCCAGTAATAACACTTTCATTACCAAGTAACAGTTTAATATCTCGTAAGAAGCTCATAGGTCGATTAATATTTTTCTAATTAAATAGAAATAAACAGACAGTCAACAAACAATATCGCAATAAAAAGTTAATGATATATCCAATATTAAACAATTACTATAAAATGAAAATAGATTATGGAAATAATATAAAATCACAGTTAGTATAAAAATTATTCGATGCTAAATATAATAATTTAATTCATCACATAGTAATACATAATTAATTCAAAATATTTATTTCTTTTGATATGTACTAATACTTTTAAAGCAAACAAAAAACCTAATTAATTTATATCTATAGCCAATAAGTTAACTTTGTCATAAATTTAGACATTATTTTCATAGCCATCTTGGAAAGATATGATAGATTATCTGCACCAGCAATATCAGCTACTTCTCTATGATGCATCTCATCTTTTTGCATCTGTAAAAGAATAGACCTAGATTTGGAATCAATGTATGGTATTAATTTTAGATGTTCTTCTAGATGAGCTTCAACTTGTTTCTCTGTTTCTGACATAAAACCCAAATTTATAGAAGATCCATAAAAACTAACTATAAGTCCTAATAAAAAAGAACCAGTGTACCAAAACGGTATTAATACACTAGTACGACCTTTTAGTTCCTTGATTCTATGTGCACACCATACTAAATGATCAATTTCTTCCAAAGATGCATTTATAAATAAGTTTTTAATATTTTTATCATTGCAGGCAAAAGCCTGACCTCTGTATAAAGCTTGAGCACATATTTCCCCAACATGGTTTATTCTCATAAGTCTTGATACAAATAGATTTTCTTCATCAGACAATAAATACTCATCACAGATTTTTATGGAAGGGTTCTCTCTATAAGATTGAACTTTTCCTGATAATATATTCAATGAAGATTCTATTTCACAAATAATCATATCAAGAGTGCTAATCTTACGAAGATTTATAATATTATCGTTATTACTAGATAAAATTTCTTGCATATGAAAACCTTTCTAAATAAATATTTCTAATTATCTACGATAAACATCAACTGAAACTAGGATTAGTTTTATTGTATTTAATACAAAAAAGATAAAAATATACCAATAATATCAATTATTAAAAAAACAATTACATCTCTACGTTAAAAAATCAATATAATTAGTTTACATGTAACACATAAACAATACATTAAATAATTCAGAATATATAAATGAAACAATATAAAGAATTTCTAAAATATGTCATTAACAATGGCATAGAAAAAATTGATCGTACAAATATTGGAACCATATCAGTATTTGGATATCAAATGAGATTTAATCTTTCTAATGAATTTCCTTTGATAACAACAAAAAAATTACATGTTAAAAGCATTGTAATAGAGCTATTGTGGTTCTTAATGGGAGAAAGCAATATAAATTGGCTTAGAAAACATGGTGTGACCATTTGGGATGAATGGGCAAATAGCCAAGGTGATTTAGGACCTATATATGGAGTTCAATGGAGATCTTGGCCAACTTCTGATGGAAAAAAACATATAGATCAGATATCAAATGTTATAAATGAGATAAAGAAAGATCCTAATTCTCGACGATTAATAGTTTCTGCGTGGAACGTGGCAGAAATAGACAAAATGGCATTACCACCATGCCACATATTATTTCAGTTTTATATTATTAATAATAAACTGTCATGCCAGGTATATCAAAGGAGTGCCGATATATTTTTAGGAGTACCTTTTAACATAGCAAGCTATGCCTTATTTACCAATATGGTAGCCCAACAATGCAACTTAGATTTGGGAGAATTAGTATGGACAGGTGGTGATTGTCATATATATAAGAATCATTTAACACAAGTAAAATTACAACTCTCGCGCGATGTACTGCCTTTACCTACTATAACTATAAACAGGAAGCCAAAATCTATATTTGATTATAAGTATGAAGATTTTACAATAAATAACTATAACAGCCATCCACATATAAAAGGTAATGTGGCCATATAAAACAACTATTAAGAAAATAATGGAAATAACTATTATAGTCGCTTACTCCAACAACATGGTAATAGGAAATAAAAATACATTACCATGGAAAATATCTGGCGATTTAAAATTATTCAAAGAGCATACCATAAATAATACAGTTATTATGGGTAGGAAAACTTGGGAATCATTGCCTAAAAAACCATTGCCTAACAGAAAAAATATCATCTTAACAAAAAGCAATTTAATAGAGAAAGGAGCACTAATAGCAAAATCTCTTAGTGAAGCTATAAGATTTTGCTATCCTATCAATAAAAGAATTTTCATTATAGGAGGATCCTCTATATATGAACAATTTCTACCAATAGCATCACGTATATTAGCAACAGAAATTCAATGTTCATTAAATGGAGATTCCTTTTTCCCTAAAGTAAGATCAGATATTTGGTTAGAAATTGACCGTAAACCACAACTTACAGAAAATAATTATAACTACGATTTTGTTACCTATGTTAAACAACCCAAAAACCTTATTCTCTTATAACTGAGCTAAACAATCGACATAATAATTTTTATTACTATTTTCATCAATATCTATAGTTAAGCCATGCATATAGTTCTCGAATCCTGGAAATTCATCATTAAAATCACGGACGAATTCCAAGTAATTGACTATTGTTTTATTAAAACGTTCACCTGGAATTAGCAATGGTATTCCAGGTGGATATGGTGTTAGCAACACACCTGTAATTCGTCCTTCAAGATCGGATATCTTAACTTTCTCTACTTCGCGATGAGCCATTTTAGCAAAAGCTTCTGATGGTTTCATTGCAGGTGTCATTTCACTCAAATACATTTCAGTCGTAAGATGAGCTATATCGTACTCACGATAGGTATTATGAATTTGGTTGCATAAATCTCTAATACCTAATCGCTCGTATTTTCTTTGAGACTTACAAAATTCAGGCAATATACGCCACATTGGTTGATTGCGATCATAATCATCTTTGAATTGCTGCAGAGCAGTTAATAAACTATTCCATCTTCCTTTAGTAATACCAATAGTGAATAAAATAAAGAATGAATAAAGACCAGTTTTTTCTACGACAACACCATGTTCTGCTAAATATTTAGATACTAAAGAGGCCGGAATACCAGAATCTCCAAAATTACCAGAAATACTTAGCCCAGGGGTTACAATTGTAGTTTTTATAGGGTCAAGCATGTTGAACCCACATGCTAAATCCCCAAAACCATGCCATTGATCATCAGAGTACAACATCCAATCTTCTCTATTACCTATGCCTTCCTGAGCTATTCTGTTAGGACCCCAAACTTTAAACCACCAATCATTTTTGCCAAATTCTGATTCTACTTTACGCATAGCACGTCTAAAATCCATTGCCTCTCTTATGCTTTCTTCTACTAATGCTGTCCCGCCTGGGGGCTCCATCATTGCAGCAGCAACATCACAAGAAGCTATAATCGCATACTGTGGTGATGTGGAGGTATGCATCAGATAAGCTTCATTAAAAGCCGTATGGTCAAATTTTCTATTAGCCGATTCTTGAACAATTATTTGAGATGCTTGAGATATTCCTGCTAACAATTTATGAGTTGAATGTGTAGCAAAAATCATAGAAGTATTGCCCCTAGGTCTATTTTCTCCAATAGCATGCATATCTTGATAAAAATCGTGAAATGATGCGTGTGGCAACCAAGCCTCATCAAAATGAAGAGTATCCACATAACCATCAAGATATTTTTTTATCATTTCAACATTATAAATAACACCATCATATGTACTTTGGGTAAGAGTCAGTATCCTTGGCTTTTTGTTTGCTAATCTCTTTGCTAATGGATTTGACAATATTTTCTTATTAATATTATCAGGATTAAACTCATCCAAAGGTATTGGACCTATTATGCCAAAATTATTACGTGTTGGTCTCAAGAAAACAGGAATTGCTCCAGTCATTGTTATAGCATGCAAAATAGATTTATGACAATTGCGATCCACTAACACTATATCATCATTAGCAACATTTGCATGCCATACAATTTTATTAGAAGTGGAAGTACCATTAGTAACAAAATAACAACGATCAGCATGAAAAATCCTAGCAGCATTAAGCTCAGATTCAGCAACAGGACCTGTATGATCTAATAACTGGCCTAACTCATCAACAGCATTACACACATCTGCACGAAGCATGTTTTCACCAAAAAACTGATGAAACATTTGTCCAACAGGACTTTTTAAAAATGCGACTCCACCAGAGTGTCCTGGACAATGCCAAGAATATGATCCGTCTTGAGCATATTTAACTAGCTCTCTGAAAAAAGGCGGAGCTAAAGAAGATACGTAACTATTTGCTTCTCTTATGATATGCCTAGCAACAAATTCAGGAGTGTCTTCAAACATATGAATAAAACCGTGTAATTCTCTCAAAATATCATTTGGAATATGTTCAGATGTCCTTGTTTCTCCATACAGATATATCGGTATATCTGCATTACGAAATCTTAACTCACTAATAAAGGCCCGCAATTTTTTTATAATACTCGCTACATCTTCAGGAGAATCAACATCAAATTCTTCATCATCAATAGATAATATGAATGCACTAGCACGACTTTGCTGCTGAGCAAATGAGCTTATGTCTCCATAACCTGTAACACCTATAACCTTCACACCCTGAGACTCTATAGCCTCAGCCAATGCTCTAATACCAAGACCAGAAACATTTTCAGAACGATAGTCTTCATCAATTATAAAAATAGGAAATAAAAATCTCATGTCTAGATATCCAATAATAAAGTCAATACAAAAACAAACTAAATGCAAGGAACTGTAACACCCTTTTGAAACTGATATTTACCATCTTTGTCTGCATAAGACATATCACATATTTCAGAAGCTTCTAAGAAAATCATTTGAGCACAACCTTCTCCGGCATATATTTTAGCTGGCAAAGGTGTAGTATTAGAAAATTCTAGCGTAACATATCCTTCCCACTCTGGTTCCAAAGGGGTAACATTCACTATAATCCCACATCTAGCGTAAGTGCTTTTACCTAGGCATATGGTAAGAATATTACGAGGAATACGAAAATATTCTACAGTTCGTGCTAAAGCAAATGAATTAGGTGGAATAATGCAAACTTCCCCATAAAAATCTACAAATGATTTTTCATCAAAGTTCTTAGGGTCAACAATAGCATGGTTAATATTAGTAAAGATTTTAAATTCCTTAGCACAACGGACATCATATCCATAACTACTAGTTCCATAACTTACAATGCGACTATTGTTTTTCGAATTAACTTGATAAGGTTCAAATGGCTCAATCATTCCATTTTTTGAAGCAGAACGAATCCAACTATCACTCTTAATACTCATAATAATTTCACAGTTATTTATATCTTAAGGTTAAAAGACTATCATAAAAATTAGATACATATTCAACTATTCGAAAAATGCACGACAAATAAAAGCAGCCCCATTAACAGAACCTATTTTTATATCAAATGACCAAGAATGTGATAATCTATAGCTTATTCTACCAACTGTTTCATTACTAGCCAGAGATTGCTCTATGCTCAAATCAACACCATTTGAGAATTTTTTGCTAGCAACGACAAATTGTGTAGAAAGACCATAATATTCATCACGAATTAAACTACCAACAACTGTTTGGCCTGGTAGCAGGCTATCAAAACTACCGACAGAGCCATTTTTTATGCTGACATCACTCAGACCTAATTGACGGTAGAATGAATCTCCTCTACCTAATAATGCAGTTCCAACAGAATACAATAAAGAAATATCACTGGCATTATCTTCCGGACCTCGACCTAGAATTAACCATGAAAGTTTCTCTACATCGCTAACATCAGGGTAAGATATAAGAGTAACAACAGGTTTCTGTAATGTTCCTGAAACTCTGACTCCAGATTCAATTAATTCTCCTGATTTTAGAGCTTCCACATCTATTAAAGGATTATCAAACCGTCCTTGAAAAGTAAGACTACCATGTTTTATTTTTAGCCTTTTGCCATATACATCAATGACTCCATCATTAGCTTTTAGAGTTCCTAATCCAACCATACGACCATCATCTTTCAAAGAAGTTCTGATAGAGCCAAATAATCCAGTATTTAACCCTAATACTGATATACGAAACTTGTCACCTAAATCAAATAAAAGATCAATATTTGGTAAAAAAAATGAATTATTTGACTTATTTTTTAATGAACCAAAATGCTGAACTATAACATCATCATCTAATGTGGAAGCACGAAGTATATGATCCAAATTAACCAAACCATCATCTGCTGTTAATTTGCCTCCAATAAAAAAATTAGGGAATACTATATCTACATCTATGTTTCCAGAAACTGATGCATAACGATCCAAACTCTGTAAAATTGGGAATTTATGTATATTGGAAAAAAATTTACCATTTAAATCGTCCAGGTCTAAATAACCATTACAAAGAATATAGCCATCTTTAACATTTTTATTATATAAAATAGGCTTGTTATCATAAATTTCTTTAACTTTTATTCGATTCATTGATGGAAAATTCAATTTATCTATAATAAATTTTCTTCCTTTTAAATGTGAGAATAAAGAACCATTATCTAAATAAATGCCTTTATCTAACATAAAAAATCGTAATTTATCTATAGAAATAGATCCATTAGTATTCCATTTTCCATCTTCAGAACCAATAAAACTTATAATAGAATCTAAAGATCCTCCAATCTCCAGATTATCTTTTAAAAGCTTATTTAATATAGAAAAATCTTTTATGTTCATATTAATATCTATGAAGCAGTTTTTGTCAATTAAAAAGCCAATTAGATCATTATCGAAACATAAAATTAATTTAGCATTAGTATCCATAAAACCAATAGAGGAATCTTTTAACTTTATATTAACGCTTATATCACTAAATTTATTTAACTTAGGCGTTGCTTCTAATAACATATTGAAAATAGGGGCAGATTTAGCTATAGAATCTAATATTAATTTATCGTAAGCTTTAACTTCAATATATCCTTTTAGGTTTTCAGAAAATGACATATCCCATTCTCCATATATTGGAAATGCGTTCTGCATACCAAAAAATTCTTTATTGAAACAAGTAATATCGAATTTCATACCCAATAAATTGGCTATATCTAGAAAAATTAAACTATCAGATAATAAATTTTTAAACTTTCCTTTTGTATCTAGAGTACTACGACTACCACTAGACAAGAAGTGTTCTAATATTACTTCTCCATGTTTATGTGATTTAAAAATCATACAAAATTTCCCTAAATTCCATGTAAGATTTGAAAAATCAATACCAAAACTTAAATCAATATCCAGCGACTTGTTTAAAGAAATTAAGAAGTCATCAAAACTAGCAACAATTTCATGAATGCTGAAAAGTAATAATCTATTATAGTTTTGGTTAAAGGATAGAGAAAAATAAGTTGATAAATCAACATGTTTCCATTTAGCAAAATTACCAATTTTTACTTTGTCTAATGATGTATTGAATTTCACTGAGTGATTATTTAATAAGCCATTTATACCAACATCTAAGTTAATAGAACCAGATAGCTCAGACCATATATCAGAAAGATTTGGCATTTCAGCATTAACAGATAAACAGTGTTCCGTTTCATTATAAATATTAGTTATATAAAATTTATTGTCGTTTATATTTAGTTTCAGTTCCAGAAATTTAACAAAAATATTTGATAAATAATCTATAAATTTAGGATTATTAAGATCAATATTTTTATTTTTGAAATTTAAATCTGTTTTAAAAAGACCGGATAGTTTATTATTATTCCATTTGCTATTATCTAAAATCTTAGTATTCAGTGATAATTTATAATAATTCTTTTCTAAAATTTCGAAACTAGCATTAGCAGATAAATTTAATAACAAAGAAGGAATTTTGTTATTAAATATCAAGCTAAAATCTAAATTTTCTACATTACAATCTAGAGAAAAAAAATCATAAGATGTTTTATTATTTTTTCTTGAAATATAAAAACAAGCTTCACCATTAGAATTTTTGCTATTAATACCAAAAACGCATGATAAAAGTGATAATTTATTACGCATAGAGAATACTGCTGAACTTTCAATAATGAAATCTTTATTGTTAGCCTCAATATTAAAATTTACTCTGTCTATATTGCCATCAACCTTTATATTTAGCGAACAGTTCATAAATTCTGTTCTTAATATTTGGCTAGAAGAAAAATTGTTTTTAACAATAACATTAGCACATGCGGAGAATACATTATCATCTGACAATGTATTCTCAAATATCCCATTCAAACTAGCATCGAAAAATCTGGAATGTAAATCTAATCTTTCTAATATAATACTAGATAAATTTTTTTCATTAGTAACTCTTGCTAGCAAATTATGAGCAGCAACAACAAATTTATCATTTTCATGATATATGGCTAAAGAATCGATGGTAAACAAATCAATTTTTAAAAATTTTGGAAACTTAAAATTTATATTTTTGTTATTAAGATTTCTATCAGAATCCTTAAGATGAAAAGCAGCTGAATGGACAGATAATTCGCTAGCACGCAAAACCCCTCTAAGCAATGACTCCCATTTTATATGTAGACTCAAATCATTGATACTACAATCCATATTCTTATTACTAAAATTTAAATCACCAATTCTCAAACCATTAATTATTGTACCTTGAATATTTGTCGCATTGCCATCAAATTTGCCAGCTATTAATTTTATTAAAAAACATGTCCCTTGTTGAGATGCTACACACCAAAATGTCAATCCACATATTATAGCTATTAAAATTGATATAGTCGGCAACATTACTCCTATTAGATATTTAAAATTATTATGTAAATTAATCAAAATGCAATTCCTAAAGAAAAATGCAACCGCAGATTTTCATATTTTTGCCCATAAGCAATGTCAAAAGACAAAGGACCAGCTGGAGTTTTAATACGCAAACCTATACCATAACCTACAGCAAAATTTATATCCTTAAATAGGTTAAATGCATCACCTAAATCTACAAAAGTACTAATACCTAGTCTGTCATTTACATAATGATTATATTCAATACTGAATATTGCAACAGATAATGATCCTACTACGGCTGAACCTCTATGTGCTCCAATACTTTGATAATTATACCCTCTAATAGAATTAGCTCCTCCTGCACGAAAACCAAAATCATCTGGTATTTTTACATTTTCACTAGACCAAATCTTTCCCAATTCACAACGAAATGTAAATACATCATTAGATCTAATAGGCAACCACTTCTGTAATTTTATTCTAGTACGAGCATATGGACTAATATTATCTAATGACACACCAGCACCTAATCCAATGATCAGTAAATTTCCATCATTAGGATCTAAATTATTATTTAATTTTCTTCTAACTATTTCGACTGTTCCAGTAGCAGAAGGTAATACAAAGTCAGAATATTCTCTTATCTTTATGTGATCATAAGCTAACAAAGCGCCGTAATTTGCTTCGTACCTAGCTCCTGATATATTTATGTTTTGTTCTGTGCTATTGTATCCATTACTTGAACGAGCGAAACCTATAGCAAAACGTGTTATATTTAGGCCGTGCAAATCAGAATTATCTAACGATGCTCCTATAGAGTTTTGTTTTCCATAGATATCATGTGGAAAATTAATATCCGCAAATATTTTTTGTCTTACCCTGTCTATACCTAGACCTGTAGAAAAAATGATAGGCATACTAAACGGAACATTCTTGTTATATAAGCCTTCTATTTTAATTCCAGCATTATCATCTATTCCAATAGAAGAAGCTATTTTTTTCGATGGGGATTCAGCTACAACAATATTTATAGGAAGAATACATTCATGATCACTATTAATAACTGAAGATGATAATATATTTTCTTTAGTCATCTTTTTTATAAAATTATCTGTTACAGCAGGATCAATAGTAACGAATACTCCATGAAAAAATGTCGTTGAATATAAATGCTGCTGCCAATCATTTAATTTATCCTGATCAAAAGCATCACCATATTTATACTTAATATAACTTTTTAGCAAACTCTCAGGAACTCTATTTAGACCGCTAATATTAAGAGCCCCCATAAGAACTTTAGGACCACTATCTATAATAATAGATAAGTAAGCTTGTGATTTATCTTGATCTATTATTGCTTCAGATTTGACAATTTTTGCAAAGAAAAAATCATGCGATAATAGAGCATTCAATATTTTGCTTTTTGTATTACTCCAATCACGATTAGTAAAATTCATGCCAACCTGTAATGAGCAATTATTTATAAGAAATTGAACTCTCTCTTCGAAATTTTTATCTAAAATACTACCTGTAAATAATATATCCAATTTCGCAATAGTTGTCCTTGTACCAGCGATTATAAAGATATTCCATATTTTTTGATCATGTAAACCGTATTCAATACTTAAATTCACATTTGGAGAAAAATATCCATCTGCTGCTAACAAAGATAATACAGAATCAATAACTCTTCTATGATATCTATCAATTTCTTCAGAATCATTTTCATTTATATTTTTAAGCAATGATTCAATCGATTTTGTTATAGAAACTATCAATTCTGATTGTATATCATCACTCTTAACTAAAATTTTTTGAGAAGATGCTATTGCCAAAGATGTAGCAAAAAATATATTAAGGATCAAAATCATTAAAAAAGCATTAAAACGATTCATTGTAGATATTAAACTTTTTTAAACATTATTTTAGGGAATTTTATTATATTCTCTCTTGGTAATGATGCTACTGAAATAGATATTTTTAATGCTATATCTAAATATGATTTAGCAATATCACTTAAAGGATCCTCTATGACTATAGGAAATCCAGAATCTGATTGCTTACTAATTCTGTTATCTAAAGGAATCATTCCAAGCAACGGTATATTATTTTGTTTGGCTAAGCGTTGACCACCACCTGTTCCAAATATATATTCTTTATGATTACATTTTGTACATATATTAAATGACATATTTTCTACAATACCTAATACATTAATATTAAGTTTTTTAAACATGCTTAAACATCTTCTTACATCAATCAATGAGACATCTTGGGGTGTCGTAACAACTACAGAACCAATAACAGGCACCTTACTTGCCAAGGTAATAGCAACATCACCGGTACCTGGAGGCATATCTATAATAAGATAATCTAAATTATACCATTCTGTTTGATTCACTAATTGTTCGATAAATTTTGACATAATAGGTCCTCGCCAAATTGCGGGGGAATTATGATCAAACATGAATCCTATAGAATTAGCTTGCAAACCATGTCCAACTAAAGGAGCAATATTACCATTATCTAATATGTTTGGCTTATCAAATATTCCTAACATAATAGGAATACTTGGCCCATATATATCTGCATCTAAAATGCCTACATTTGCACCTAATACACTCAAAGATAGAGCTAAATTAACAGCTAAAGTACTTTTACCAACACCGCCCTTGCCAGAAGAAACAGTAATGATATTTTTAACAGAAGGCAAAGATCTAATATTGCCACAAGTAACATGTGCTGTAATATTGGATTTAACGTTAATAACTATATCAAAATGATATTCTTGAACGCAAAATAAAACCTTCGCTTTTAATCTAGATTTAATATTATCAATGAACTCTTTACTGGCATAATAACCTAGCTCTAATTCTATAATAATTTTAGAACTATCCATCCTTATATTATAATTTTCGTAGCTGATGCTGTTGCTAGTTTTTTCTTTTTTTATATTATCTAATAAAAATTTAATCTTTTCTGAAATTTTATTCATATTTATCTAAACCTGTAATTACTAAGCATGATACACAAAAACATAAAATTCTACTTGTTACAAAAGAATTTATATAAAATGTAATATATGTTTCATCTATTTAAATAATTTTACTTAATACATATATACATAATAAGTTATATATTCCAATAAACCTTCAAATAGATATAAAATAAACCATAAACGTTTACCAGGATTTAAATTTCTACTATGCATCGAACTATATTTGTTACAACCGCACTCCCTTATTCTAATGGATCATTTCACATTGGACATATTATGGAGTACATACAAGCTGATATTTGGGTTAGATCAATGAGAATGTCTGAACACAAAATTTATTTTGTTAGTGCTGATGATGCTCATGGAGCCCCTATAATGCTTAAAGCTGAATCGATGGGAATAACTCCTAAAGAACTAACGGACCTATATAGCAAAGAAAGACCAAAATATTTAAACGGCTTTCATATAAAATTTGATCACTGGCATTCAACTGATTCAAAAGAAAACACTTTACTCTCTCATGAGATATATAAAAAACTTCAAGATCATAATCTTATAGAAAAAAAAATCATTAAACAATTATATGATCCAGTAAAACATATGTTCCTAGCTGATCGTTATATAAAAGGAACATGCCCAAAATGTAAATCTGATAACCAATATGGTGATTCTTGCGAAGAATGTGGCAGCACATATAATCCTACTGAATTAATAAATCCGCATTCTACCTTAACTGGAGCAAAACCATTATTAAGATCTTCTGAACATTTATTTTTTAAATTATCTGATCCTAGATGCACAAGCTTCTTAAGAAGATGGATAAATACTAAAAATATTAACAATAAGAATAAGCTGCAGGATGAAGTTGTAGCAAAAATAAGTGAATGGCTAGGCAAAGATGATGAAAATTCTAAATTAGAGGATTGGGATATATCCAGAGATGCTCCATATTTTGGTATAGAGATTCCAGACTTTAAAGGAAAATATTTTTATGTTTGGCTAGATGCTCCTATAGGTTATTTATCATCTTTAAAATCTTACTGTACATCAGAAGGTATAAACTTTGAAGAATTGCTTGATAAAAATAATTCCGTAGAACAAATACATTTTATAGGTAAGGACATAATTTACTTTCATACATTATTCTGGCCTGTTATGCTTAATTTCTCAAACAGAAAAACACCAGACTCTGTACATGTTCATGGTTTCGTAACCATAGACGGGAAAAAAATGTCCAAAAGCCGAGGAACAGGAATCTCTCCATTGCACTATTTAGATCTTGGATTAAATCCTGAGTGGCTAAGGTATTATTTCGCTTCAAAACTTAATTCTAAAGTAGAAGATATAGATATAAATAAAGATGATTTTATCAATAAAGTAAATAGCGATCTTATTGGAAAATATATAAATATTGCAAGCCGATCTGCTCCATTTATTACTAATTTTTTTTCTGGAAAGCTAACATTTGATAAAAATACTGAAGAATTAATGATAAGGGAAATAAAACTCAAGTTGAATTTAATAATTCAGTTATTCGAGGATCGTGAATATAATAAAGCAACAAGAGAGATAATGAGCTACGCTGATTATACAAATCAAACATTTGATATATCAAAACCTTGGGAAATTGCCAAAAAAGCAAGAAATGGTGATGCCTCTTCTATAAAAAATCTTCATGAGGTTTGCTCTTTTGCGATAGCCAGATTTAAGGCAATATCTGTAATGTTATCTCCTATCTTGCCAGAAACAGCAATGTCTATCTGTTTAGATTTTTTTAAAATCAAATACCCATTCAAATGGGATGATGCTTTAATATTGCCAGAAAAAATAGAACCATTTAAACATATGATGAGCAGAATTGATGAAAAAATTTTTTCTAAATTGTTTGAAGAACAAAAGACCAAAGAAAAGGAAAGCATAAAAATGTTAAATGATAAAGATCTCATAAACATAGAGGACTTTGCAAAGCTAGATCTTGTTGTAGCTAAAATTGTAAATTGTGAAAACTTAGAAGAGTCTAATAAGTTGCTCAAATTAACTTTGGATTACGGAGAAGAGAATTATAAAAATGTTTTTTCTGGTATAAAGAGTTATTACAAACCAGAAGATCTTATCGGGAAACTAGTAATTTTAGTTTCGAACTTAAAACCACGTAAGATGAAATTTGGGATATCAGAAGGAATGGTTTTAGCAGCTAGCAATAAAGATGATAAATCAAAGGAAATTTACTTGATAGAGCCTTCAGCATATACTAAACCAGGAATGAGAATAACCTAAAATATAATATTCGATAAATAGCAACAATTATTATCATTAAAATAAAAAATGAATGATCTATCCATCAATTTTAAAGATATTGCAAAATCATCAGAACGTATATTTGGCTATATATACAAAACCCCGATTTTAGTATCACATGAGATTAATGAAAAATTTGGAGCAAATTTTTTCTTTAAATGCGAAAATATGCAAAAAACAGGATCATTTAAATTTAGGGGAGCAATTAATGCATTAGAGCAGCTAAATGATACACAACGCAACAATGGAGTCGCTACATTCTCTTCAGGAAATCATGCTAAAGCTATAGCCCTATCATCAAAAATTCTAAATATAAAATCTATAATATTAATGCCAATTGATGCGCCGCTTGCAAAATTAGAATATACGCGTAAATATGCTAATGAAGTAATTCTCTATGATAGATATATTGATAAAAGAGAGGATTTGCTTAAAAATCTTGTAAGCAAATATGGAGTAACTCCTATTTCATCCTATGATAATTATAACGTCATATCAGGCGCAGGAACAGTCTGCAAAGAATTTCTTGAAGAAATAAAAAATCTAGATGCTATATTTGTAGGTTTAGGAGGTGGTGGGTTATTAGCAGGATCATCTTTAAGCAAAAGAGCATTAGCTAAGAATTGCAAGATTTATGGAGTAGAGCCCATACTTGCTAATGATGGTCAACAGTCATTTAAATTAGGTAGCCTGGTAAGAATAGAAACACCAAAAACAATTGCTGATGGAGCTCAAACACAATGTTTAGGTGAAAAAACCTTCAACATAATAAGAAAATATGTTGACGATATAGTAACTGTTACAGATGAACAAATAATATATAGCATGAAAATAGCTTCTAATTATTTAAAATTGATAGTTGAGCCAACTGGATGTTTAGGATTTGCTGCTGCTATAAATAATCTTAAAACACTAAATAATAAAAATATCGGAATAGTATTAACTGGAAGCAATATAGACATGAAAAATTTCTATAGTCTAACAAATGACTATAATACAACTATATAGATCGATATATTCTAAAAAATTAGAACAAATTACCTATGCTTTTAATAGATCTAAGCATCTTAGATATACCACCCTTCTGTATCTTCTTCATCATAAGTTTAGCTTTATCGAATTGACTTAGCAGTTGATTGATATCTTGAATAGATACACCAGATCCAGTAGCAATTCTCTTTTTTCTAGACGACTTTATAATATCTGATTTAGCTCTTTCTTCTTTAGTCATAGAGTTTATTATGGCTTCTGCTTTTTTAATGAAATTCTCAGATTGACCTAGATTAAACATTTTGCTGGAACGAAAGTGACTAGGTATACTATCAATTATCCCCTCTATCCCTCCTAGTTTCTTCATTTGTGTTAATTGCAAACGAAAATCATTTAAATCAAATTTATCACTAGACCTAATTTTACTTACTATGCTACCAACATCTGCTAGATTGACATTGTTTTGTGCTTTCTCAACCAAAGACAATATGTCGCCCATGCCAAGTATTCGTCTAGCCATTCTATCAGGAGAAAAAATCTCTAAACCATCTATTTTTTCAGATGTTCCTATAAATTTTAATGGCACACCTGTTATTTGTCTTGCTGATAAAGCCGCACCTCCGCGGACATCACCATCTAATTTTGTTAAAATAATACCAGTCAAAGGTAATATTTCCGAAAAAGATTTAGCTGTATTTATTGAGTCCTGGCCTTGCATAGCATCGACTACAAGTAAGGTCTCTACAGGTTTAGTAATCTTACTCAATGATTTCACTTCATCCATCATTGATTCATCGATACCTAAGCGACCAGCAGTATCTATCAGTAATATATTGTAGTAATGCTTTTTTGCGTAAGATAATGCGTCACTAGCAATAATCATAGGGTCATCACTATTATTATTGAAAAAATCAATTCCTATTTGCTGAGATATTATTCTTAACTGATCAATAGCAGAAGGACGATATGTATCTACACTAGTAATTAAAATCTTTTTTTTCCCAGTCTTTTTTCCATATTTAGTATGGTTATCATTAGATAACCAGTATGCTATTTTTCCAACGGTTGTAGTTTTACCCACACCTTGCAAACCTACAAACATAATAGTAGCTGGTGGTGATACTGATAATGATATTTCATTAGAATATTCACCAAGATCTCCCCCCATTAGAGCAGTTAGCTCTTTATGCACGATGCCTACTAGAGCTTGTCCTGGATTCAAACTATCCAGTACATCGCTACCTAAAGATTTATTTTTAAGTGCATCTATAAAATTTTTTACTAATTGAAAAGAAACATCAGCTTCTAGAAGAGCTATCCTAATCTCTCTAAACATTTCTTTTGTGTTTGATTCAGTTAAACGAGCCTCACCACGTATTTTTTTTAACACACGAGACATTTTACTTGTTAGGCTATCGAGCATATTACTCCTATGAATTTAAACGTAATGGCAGACAATTATAGAGTAGCTAAACATTATAGCTACTCTATAAATATATTATTGACTATTTAATAAAATATCATTTAATCTTTTAACAAAAATATTAGGTTCTGATAACTGACCACCACTTGTTAGAATCGCTTGATCTAACAATAAGTTAGCCCAGCTGTCAAAATTATTATCATTAATATCTTCCAATTTTTTTAAAAATTTATGATTAGCATTAATCTCAAGAATTGGTTTTGAGTCTGGTGAGTTTTGTCCGGCTGCTCTCAACATACGTACTAAGTGGGGACTTAGATCATTCTGATTTACTACTATACAAGCTGGAGAGTCAACTAGCCTTGAAGAAATTCTAACCTCCTTAACTCTTTTAGAAAGACTATTATAAAGTTTATCAATAATAGGCTTCAATGACTCTGAAGAATTATCCAAACTTGCTCTTTCTTCAGTATCAGTTATATCTTCTGAATTCAAACTATCTTTTGCTATAGATACCAAAGACTTATTTTCAAAAGACCTTAGATTGGATAACATCCATTCATCTATCCTATCCGACAACAATAGGACTTCTATTCCTTTTTTTCTAAAAATCTCTAAATGAGGACTACTTATGGCATTTTCAAAAGAATCAGATGTTAAATAATAAATACTATTTTGATTAGGTTTTATTCTTGAAATATAATCATTAAGAGAAATTGTCTGACTCTTATCATTATTATGTGTGGATGAAAATCTCAATAATTTAGCTATACGTTCTTGATTTGAAAAATCTTCACCAATTCCTTCTTTTAAAATCTGACCAAATTGATTCCAGAATATTGAGTATTTATCAGTCTCTTTGCTTGCCATATCCTCTACAAGATTTAGTATACGTTTTACAGAGGAATCACGAATACTCCTAACTTCACGACTTTCTTGTAAAATCTCACGAGAAACGTTTAAATCAATATCAGAAGAATCTATAATTCCTCGAACAAATCTTAAATATCTTGGTAGAAGCTGATCCGAATCATCCATTATGAAAACTCTACGAACATATAACTTTATGCTATTAGATTTTTCTCGATCCCAAATATCAAACTGAGCATGTTTTGGTATATAAAGTAGTTGAGTATATTCGTTAGAACCTTCTATCTTGTTGTGTGTCCATATTAAAGGATCCTCAAAATCATGAAAAACTGTCTTGTAAAATTCTTTATATTGATCTTCAGTAATTTCTGTTTTTTTACGAGTCCATAATGCATTAGATTGATTGATAACTTCAAAATCGCTTGTTTTAATATGATTTCCAGTTTTATCATCCCATTCTTCTTTAAACATAAGTATTGGTAAAGAAATATGATCTGAATATTTTCTTATTATCTCTCTTAATTTCCAACCACTTAAAAGTTCATTAAAATCTTCTCTTATATGTAATACAATTTCAGTTCCTCTGTCTGCTTTTTCCGTATTGACTACAGTAAATTCGCCTAAGCCATCTGAACTCCAACAAACAGCCTGATCAATAGGAACACCAGCGTGCCTACTAATGACTTTAACATTATCTGAAACGATAAAAGCTGAATAAAATCCAACTCCGAATTGACCTATAAGATGTGAGTCTTTTTGCTTGTCTCCACTCAAATTCTTAATGAAATCTTTAGTACCGGATTTAGCTATAGTACCTAAGTTATCTACAATCTCTTTAGCTGACATGCCTATGCCGTTATCTACTATCGATATAGTGCGTAAATTGCTATCATAAAATATCTTTATAGATAAATTATGATCATCTTCTAGTAGTTCTGGCTTGTCTATTGCTTCAAATCTTAATTTATCACAAGCATCGGAAGCATTGGATATTAATTCACGAAGAAAAATCTCTTTATTACTATAAAGAGAATGTATCATCAAATGTAACAACTGCTTTACTTCTGCCTGAAAATTCATTGTTTCAGGTTCTTGATTTTTAACTTTATTCATAATAGGATACACAAATTAATTTATAAAAATTTTACGGATATACAAAGAAGATAAAAAATTGTAAGTAATATTAGCATGGAGTCTTTATGTTATTTTTCAAGATAGTATACAATTTTGCCTAAAACATATATAATCACCTGCTATAAGCCCGGGTGGTGAAATAGGTAGACGCAGGAGACTCAAAATCTCCCGCCGAGAGGCGTGCCGGTTCGATTCCGGCCCTGGGCACCAAACTTTTCTAATTATAAAGTGTTCACTCATGCATATGTATACTAGTGCTGTGAACCCACTCCCTCCATATAGCAACTATAAGAGCCATAAAAACAGGGCCAATAAATAATCCTATTATCCCCATAGTCTGTATACCACCTATTAAACCAAAAAAAGTTGGTAAAAATGGTAGCTTAACTGGTCCACCAATAAGTTTTGGCCTAATGGTTTTGTCTACAATAAACAACTCTATTGTTCCCCACAAAAATAGACAAACTCCTGACATAGCCTTGTCAGAACCAATGAGATATAAAGATATTAATGTAAATACTATTGGAGCTCCACCAGGGACCAATGCCATAAAGCAAGTCAATACCCCAAGCAAAACAGGAGATGGAACATCAGCTATCCAATAAGCAAAACCTAGAATAACTCCCTCTCCCATCGCAATAAGAGCCATGCCTGTTACGGTAGCGCTAATCATAGCAGGAACTACTCTAGATAAACGCATCCATTTAGTTGGTATAACACTTTCCCCTAATATATCTAATTGTTTTAGCATATTTTCTCCATCTTTATACACAAAGAATAAAGTAATCAACATAAATAATAATGCCAAAAGCAAATGAAAAGCATTTCCAGTTGCAGATAAAATCATTCTATATATGTTTCCTAGGTGCTCTCCACTTACTAATTGAACCAATTTTCCTAATGCATGTGGTTCACCCAAATATAGACGCCAAAATTCTGAAAAACGATCACCAAATAACGGCATAGACAATATCCAATCTGGAACTTCTATACCATTTTTGTTAACAGCTATAGCCCATACAATAAAATTACCTGCTTCTTGTATTGCATAAGAAAATACTATAGTAATAGGAATTACTAGCAATAAAAGCACCAGAATCAATAAAACATAGGCTGACAATATAGTATGGCCGCAACACAATATTCTTATACGATTAAAAATTGGCCAACTAGATATTCCTATAACTAAGGCGGTTAGTGAAGGGACTAAAAAACCTTTAATGAAATAAATACCTATTACTATAACAATCAATAATAACCAACGAGCTATTAAAAAAAGTGGCAATACTGGCCTCATAATAGAACTCTACAAAAAGTAAGAATCATTATTCTTAAGTTATTTACAAAAGACAAAATGATCAAAATATCTAAATGTATCCAGCACAAAATAATGCCGGATACATTGCAAACAATTACTTGATAAATTTTGATACATCACGCACAGCACCACGATCAGCTGAAGTAGCTAATAATGCATAAGCTTTTAATGCAGTAGAAATCTGTCTATCTCTATTAAGAGGTTTCCAGGCTTTCTCTCCTTTCTGATTCATTAATTTACGTCTATCATCCAGCTCAATATCAGATATCACAAGACTTATTATTCTATTTGGAATATCTATAAATATATTATCTCCATCTTTTATAAGACCTATAGCTCCACCTTCAGCTGCTTCTGGAGAAGCATGTCCAATAACTAAACCTGAAGAACCACCTGAGAATCTTCCGTCTGTAAATAAGGCACAAGTTTTACCAAGACCTTTAGATTTTAAATAAGATGTTGGATATAACATCTCTTGCATGCCTGGACCACCTTTAGGTCCTTCGTATCTGATAATTACTATATCACCAGGAAATATTTCATCATCTAAAATAGCTTTAACTGCAGAATCTTGACTTTCAAAGACACGTGCTTTCCCATCGAAAATTAACTGAGAT
Source organism: Candidatus Kinetoplastibacterium oncopeltii TCC290E (assembly GCF_000340865.1). Taxonomy (NCBI): domain Bacteria; kingdom Pseudomonadati; phylum Pseudomonadota; class Betaproteobacteria; genus Candidatus Kinetoplastidibacterium; species Candidatus Kinetoplastidibacterium stringomonadis. The sequence continues at coordinate 81,974 of NC_020299.1, read as the reverse complement.
TCGTCCACACCTGCGGTTTTAACTATACACCCTTTAATAGCTATATTCCCATATAAAACAGCGAGCCCTCCATCCTTAGAATAAGCATTCTCAAAATTTCGTATGCAACCAGAAGATCTATCTAAATCAAGCGAATCAAAAAATGAATTCTGACTAAAAGCTTCAGTTGTGCTAACTCCACCAGGTGCTGATTTGTAAAAACTTGTTATTTGTTCAGAATTATTCTCAAATATGTCCCATTGTTCAATCGTCTTTCCAAGAGTCCCTCCATATACATTACCGGCAGACATATCTAATAAATTTGCCCTGCCAAGTTCTCCTAGAATACCCATTACACCTCCAGCTCTGTGAACATCTTCTATATGATATTTATCAGTAGCAGGTGCTGCTTTACATAAACAAGGGACTCCTCTTGAAATTTTGTCTATATCTTGCATTGTGAAATCGACTTTTGCCTCTTGTGCTGCAGCTAACAAATGTAGTACTGTATTTGTAGATCCTCCCATAGCCACATCAAGAATCATTGCATTATTAAATGCAGCCTTAGTAGCTATATTTCTTGGCAATATAGATGAATCCTCTTCATCATAATAACGATGACATAGATTTACTATTAGTCTACCAGCTTGCTCAAATAAAGAACGCCTATTTGCGTGTGTTGCCAACAAAGTACCATTTCCTGGCAATGCCAATCCTATAGCCTCAGTTAAACAATTCATCGAATTTGCTGTAAACATTCCAGAACAAGAACCACAAGTCTGACAAGCACTATGTTCTGTTATATCTACCTGAGCATCACTAACGTTAGGATCACCGGCAACAATCATTGCATCAACTAGATCGATTTTAAAAATCTTATCATTTGAAACAATTTTACCAGCCTCCATAGGTCCTCCTGAAACAAAAACTACTGGAATATTTAAACGCATTGCTGCCATTAACATTCCTGGAGTAATTTTGTCACAGTTTGAAATACAAACCATGGCATCAGCACAATGGGCATTTACAACATATTCTACAGAATCTGCTATAAGCTCTCTTGATGGTAATGAGTAAAGCATTCCATCATGTCCCATTGCAATACCATCATCAATAGCTATAGTATTGAATTCTTTAGCTACCCCACCGCTAGAAGCAATTTCTTTAGCTACCAATGCACCAAGATTGCGAAGATGTACGTGTCCTGGTACAAACTGAGAGAACGAATTAACTACAGCTATTATTGGTTTACCGAAATCACCATCCTTCATGCCAGTAGCACGCCATAAAGCACGAGCTCCAGCCATATTTCGGCCATAAGTAGAAGTACGAGAACGATAATGTGGCATTATATTATTTCACTCTTAAATTAGATTTACAATAGAACTGATATATTATATAAAAACATATAAACATCAGAAATGACGAAACTATTAACCTTAAGATTTTACATTAATCCATGTTTCCCATCCAGTTTTACGCAATACACATTCTGGGCAAATTCCGCATCCATAACCCCAATCATGAAAATCATCTCGGCAACCTAGATAACAAGTATGAGTATTCTCTACAATAATTCTAATAAGATCATTACCTCCGATATCCATTGCCATTTGCCATATTTCAGCTTTGGTCTTTCTCATCAAAGGAGTTTCTATGTTTATAAGTCTATCTAAGCCAAGATTTAGAGTAACTTGTTGTGATTTTACAGTACTATCCCGGCAATCTGGATAATTAGAAAAATCTACTTCACTCATGCCTCCAACTATATTACATGTATTTATGTTATAACATATTATGGCAGCTGTAGTTAGAAACAATAAATTCCTTCCAGGGACAAATGTATTTGGAACGTTATCAGAAGAGTCTATAGTTAATTTTCTTGTAAGTGCATTTTCTGTAATCTGACTTATGAATCCCAAATCCACTACATGATCATCACCTAATTCTCCAATATAATAATTATTTTCTTGAGAATTAATAATATCTAGAATTGACAATCTGCAATCTAACTCTATAGAATGTCTTTGACCGTATTTAAAACCCAAAGTGTCTACTCTTTTATAATTGTTTAATGCCCAAAACAAACATGTAGTAGAATCTTGTCCTCCAGAAAACAGAACCAAAGCTTTTTCTCTATTCTTACTGAAAATATTAGTCATTTTATCATATTATCCATAAATCTTGCATTCATACGTACTAACTAAAAAATCTAAAAATTCTATCAGCGTATTAAGCTATTTAGTACAAATCTAATATTAATTAAAATTTGCTTGAGAAGCTATAGACAATTACTATAAGATTACTTTATGTTTTTAACACTATGAATAAGTTTTTGTTTCAATACTATTAAATATAAAAAATGCAAATATCACCGCTACGTCAAGAGATTCGTTTGTTAGGAAAAATGCTAGGAGAAATTATATATAGCTGTGAAGGAAAACGTCTATTTGATATAATCGAACTAATCAGAAGATCAGCTATAAGACTTAGAAAAAACAAAAAAGATCATGACAATGAATCATTAGAAGAATATATCAGTAAGTTAGAGGGTAATGACCCAAATACAGTAGCAAGAGCTTTTAGCTATTTTATGCATCTAGTTAATATTGCAGAGGATAATGATCAAAATCGTAGACATAAAGAACATCTTTCAGAACTTGATTACCCAATACGTGGCAGTTTAAAGGATGTAATAAAAAAACTAAATTCTAATGGAGTTAATTCGTGTGCAATTAATGAATTATTAAATGAATCTTGTATAGTTCCAGTATTAACAGCCCATCCAACAGAAATACAAAGAAAAAGCACATTAGATGCTCATAGAAACATTTCAAGAAAACTTATAGAAAGAAACAGTGAAAAAGATAAAGAAAATTTAAAAGAAATTGACTTAGAGCTACTCGGTTATATTGCAATAATGTGGCAAACAAGAATACTTCGATATTCTAGCCTTACAGTAAACGATGAAATAGAAAATGCTCTATCCTATTATCGTAGTACTTTTTTATCAACAATTCCTAAGTTATACAGAGATCTCTCTAACTTATTAAACAATAGTAAAAATTCTACTAGTCTGCCATTGAAACCTTTTTTAAGAATGGGTAGCTGGATTGGTGGAGATCGTGATGGAAATCCAAGTGTAGACGAATTAACTTTAGAACAGGCTATGATTAGGCAATCTTCTGTTATATTCGAGCATTACTTAAAAGAAGTATTTGCATTAAAAACTGAGTTATCTGTTAGTAATCTATTAGTTGATGTAGACAAGGAGATATTGTCCTTGGCAGAAGAAAGCAAAGATCTATCTCCTCATTTAAAAGATGAACCCTATAGAAAAGCATTAGTAGGTATATATGCTAGATTAGCAGTAACATCAGAAAAATTAACTGGAAAAAATCTTGCTAGAAGAGCAATTCTAAACGCTTTACCATACAAAGTATCTGAAGAATTCTACAATGATTTAAATACAATATCTAGTTCACTGGAAAAACATCATGGGAATTTAATAAATTCACTAAGACTAAAAAATTTACAACAATCTGTAAAAGTATTCGGATTTCATCTAACTACTTTAGATTTGCGACAAAACTCAGACGTTCATGAAAAAATATTAGATGAGCTCTTCGCACAGGCAAACATAATACTAGATGATAAAAAAAATAAATATTCTGATTTAAACGAAGAAGATAAAATAAAAATTCTTAGGTTCGAATTAATGCAAGGTAGGCAACTGGTATCTCCATGGTTTGAATATAGTGCTGAAACAACTAAAGAATTAAAAATTTTTAGAACTGCTGCTAGAATTAGATCAGAATATGGAAAAGATTCTATAAAACAATATATAGTTTCACATACAGAAACACTAAGTGATCTTTTAGAAGTTTTAGTTATTCAAAAAGAAACTGGGTTAATTAAACCAGCATATTATCCTCAAATAGAGAATGAAGGACTAATGGTCGTACCTCTATTCGAGACGATAACAGATTTGCAAAACAGCGCAGAAATTATGTCAAGATGGATAAATTTACCTGAAGTTAGATCTATAATTAGCGATTCAAATCATAATATCCAAGAAGTGATGTTAGGTTATTCTGACAGTAACAAAGATGGTGGTTTTTTAACTTCTAATTGGGAATTGTATCAAGCAGAAAGAAACTTAGTGGAAGTATTTAGATCCAATAATATTAAACTAAGGCTATTTCACGGAAGAGGAGGCTCTGTAGGCAGAGGTGGAGGACCAAGTTTTGAAGCGATTTTAGCTCAACCACCTGGAGCAGTATCAGGACAAATAAGGCTTACTGAGCAAGGAGAAGTAGTTCATGGTAAATACAATAATGCGGAAGTAGGTAAATGGCATCTAGAACTAATAGTCGCTGCAACACTTGAATCTAGTTTGTACGTTACTACGAACAAAAAAAACATGGATAATATCTATGTGGATAAGTATGGTGAGGCTATGTCATTTATGTCTCGTCACGCAGAAAAAATTTATCGCAATCTAATATATGAAAAACCTGGATTTACAGAATATTTCTTTACATCTACTCCAATAAATGAAATAGCCGAATTAAATATAGGTTCAAGACCTTCATCTCGTAAAAATTTACAAAACATTGAAGATTTGAGGGCTATTCCTTGGAGTTTCTCTTGGTCTCAGTGTAGATTAATGCTAACAAGTTGGTATGGTGTAGGATCTGCAATTGAAAATTTCTTAGATAACGGAGCTAGTGTTATCGCAAAATCTAAAAATGATAGATTAAGCTTATTAAGAGTAATGATAAGAGAATGGCCAATTTTTAAAACCTTGATATCTAATATGGAAATGGTTCTTATAAAATCTGATCTGGGAATAGCTTCTTGCTATTCAAAATTAGTACCGAATCAAACACTAAGAAACAATGTTTTTAACGCCATAAGTTTGGAATATTACAAAACTATAGAAATGCTAAGATTACTAACGAACAGGGATCTTCTAGAAGACAATCCTACATTATTAAATGCTTTAAAAGAGCGTTTTACATATATAGATCCACTAAACTACCTACAGGTTGAGCTGCTTCGCAGACATAGATATGGTTACAATTCACTATCTCAAAGTTCCAAAGATATGACAAAAAGAGATATACATATAACTATAAACGGTATTGCTGCAGGACTTAGAAATTCTGGCTAGTAATAATCAATAAAACCATAAATAACAATTTATTTGGATTATTTTTCATGCATCTGTTTCCTAAAAAATTATCTGATGGATACTTTAGTTTTCTTTCTGCTGGATTCCATAATGAACGAAAAAAATATGAAAACTTGGCAACTTCTGGACAAAATCCAGAAATAATGGTGATAGGATGTTGTGATTCAAGAGTGTCACCAGAAGTTATATTTGATACTAGTCCAGGAGAAATATTTGTTGTTAGAAATGTTGCCAATTTAGTACCAATCTTTGAAGATGAGCATTCAGAATCTTACCATGGAACAAGCGCTGCTATAGAATTTGCCGTAAATGGTCTCAATGTAAAACATATAGTTATACTAGGACATGCTTCTTGTGGTGGTATTAAATCATTCATAGAAGATCAACATCCTCTTAGTAAGATGGATTTTATAGGAAAATGGATGTCGCAAATTGTACCCGTTGCCAATCAACTTAATATAAAAGTTGGCAATTATAAGCCTGGCGACATAAAAAAACTAGAACTTGGAGTTGTTCAGCATAGTATAAATAACTTATTAAGTTTTCCTTCTATAAGAACTAGAGTAAATCAAGGAAAATTACATATACATGGAGCTTACTTCTTAATATCCACTGGAATTTTATTTATAAAAAAAGGAACAAGTTTTACTCCATTAATTAAAAATTAAATTCCTTCCCATACCGGACCTGGAACCTCTATATTCAATAACCTCATCGCATGTATGACCGTATGGTCTACCATTTCTTCTATAGAAGCTGGTTTGTGGTAAAATGCCGGCATGGGAGGAAATATAATCCCTCCCATCTCTGTAACAGAAATCATATTACGCAAATGAATTAAATTAAAAGGTGATTCTCTTACCATAAGCACAATGGGCCTTCTTTCTTTCAAAGAAACATCTGCCGCTCTGACTATTAAATTATCAGACAATCCATTAGCTATCGCGGAAAGAGTTCTAATTGAACAAGGAACAATTAACATACCATCTGTTCTAAATGAACCACTAGCTAGAACATCACCAATATTTTTAAAATTATGAACAACACTAACCATAGAGTGAAGTTTGTTAATTCTAATACCCAACTCATTATGCAATGTTAAAACTCCTGATGATGATATAATCAAATGAACTTCAACATTAGTCAATGAATTTAACTTCTTCAGAAGCCTTAAAGCATATATGGAACCTGTGGCTCCTGTTATGCCAACGACAATTCTACGCATCATAATATCTGTTGTTTACTAGCAAAAAGTAATATTATCGATTACTGTTTTTAGCTCTCCACTAGAGTACATGTATGACACGATATCTGAACCTCCAATAAAATTTCCATCAATATATAACTGAGGAATAGTAGGCCAATCAGAATACTCTTTTATTCCTTGACGAACATTTTCATCCTCAAGAATATTGATACATAAAATATTATTACTATTTAAACCACATTCCTTAAGGATTCTAACAACTTTTCCAGAAAAACCACACATAGGAAAATTTAGAGATCCTTTCATAAATAATACCACTTTATTCTCTTTAATTATTCCATCTATATATTTTTGAATATCTTTCATATTTTTAATAAAAAATTGTAATTTGTTTATTTAAGACTACTTTAAACTATATATTGCCACCAGTTATTCTAGGTATTCCAGATAGATCTAGAAAACTTGTTATATTTCTAAATCCGGCTATTTTTAATATATTCTTGACTTTTGCAGCTTGATCCCAACCGTGTTCCATCCATAAAAAAGCTCCCTTATTCATATAATTCCTAGAATTGTAAACAATATTGGTAATATGAGACAATCCATCTGATTCATCTGTCAATGCTATCCTTGGTTCAAATCTTAGATCTCCTAATTCTAGGTGTTTATCCAATGAAGATATATATGGTGGATTAGATACTATTAGATCAAATTTTCCTATATGTATATCAAAATTATCAAACCAATTACTATTAATTAAAGTAACATTTGCTCCTAATTTTTTAGAATTTATCTCTGCCACAAGTAATGCACCTTTATCAATATCACTACCTACCACTTCAGCATCAGTCCTCATCAAACATATAGATATTGCAATTGCTCCACAACCAATACCTAAGTCCAATACTCTTGGTTTATGTAAAGTACTTAAACTATTAATAGAAACATCCACTAATAACTCTGTCTCTGGCCTAGGTATTAAGACAGAATTATTGACCAAAAATTTGTTGCTCATAAATTCTTTATAACCAACTAAATATGCTATAGGTTCGCCTTTTAATCTTCTCTTTCTCAGATCGTTATATTTGCGAAATGCAATATCAGAAATAATATTGAGATCATTAGCAATAATCCAAGTCCGTGGTTTTTGTAAAACCTTTTCCAAGAGAACAAGTATCTCTATTCTTGGTAAATTTAGATCCATCATCAAGTTTTTTATATTGACTTTCATTTTTAAAAACTAATAATTAGAATCTAAAGAAGCTAATTGTTCAGCCTTATATTCGGCTAATAATGCCTCAACAAGATCATCTAACTCCCCATCTAAAACTTGTGATAATTTATACAATGTCAAATTTATACGATGGTCAGTTATACGACTCTGAGGATAGTTATAAGTTCTTATACGCTCAGATCTATCTCCTGAACCGATAAGACTCTTACGTTCTGAAGCTTCTTTCTTTTGTTTTTCTCTGATTTCTAAATCCTTGAGACGCGCCGATAACACCTTCAAGGCTTTCTCTTTATTTCGATGCTGAGATCTGTCATCCTGACACTCAACTACAAGGCCACTAGGCAAATGTGTTATGCGTACAGCAGAATCAGTTTTATTTATATGCTGACCTCCAGCTCCGCTCGCTCTAAAAGTATCTACACGTATATCACTGGAGTCTATAGTAACATCATTAACCTCATCAGCTTCTAGCATGACAGCCACAGTACAAGCTGATGTATGAATCCTACCCTGATTTTCAGTTTCTGGAATTCTTTGCACCCGATGTCCACCTGATTCAAACTTCAATCTACCATATGCTCCATTACCCTCAATACGAATTATAACTTCTTTATATCCACCCAAGTCAGAGGAATTTGCAGATATTATTTCAACTAACCATCCCATCTTTTCTGCATAACGTATATACATTCTTAATAAATCTGCTGAGAAAAGTGCACTTTCGTCACCTCCAGTACCTGCCCTAATTTCTACGAAAAAACCTCGATCATCGTTGGTATCCTTAGGCAATAAAGATAACTGCAAATCATTCTCTAATTTTTCTATACGAATTTTAGAGATCCTAACCTCTTCTTCTGCCATTTCTTTCAATTCTGGATCTGACATCATTTCATTAGCTGTTTCTAAATCAGATTCGGATTGTAAAAATGAAGTAAACAGTGTGACAATAGTCTCTATTTCTGATCTTTCACAAGACAGTTTTCTAAGTTGGTCAATATCTGCTGCTATATCATGATCAGAGAGCAACATATCTATTTCCAACAATCTATTAGAGATTTCCTCTAAACGCATACGCATTGACGATTTCATTATTTTTTTAAACTTATTGGCATAAAACTAAAAAATTTATTAATAGGGAGTAATTTATTACTAATAATTATTACTACTGCACTTAGAAGAAATCTCCAAAATACAAGACAAAATATCTTTGTCGCAATCTACATTGTTGTTAACGAATGATATAGGACCATGCAAGAATTTCTTTGTTATTCTACGTGCCATATGTTCAAGAACTACTTCCGGAGATTCTCCAGACTTTAATGCTTTTTTAGCTAGCTCTAACTCAGTAGAGCTTATTTTATTAGCTCTACTTATTAACTCTAATATTGATGGAATACTGTCACGAGATTTCATCCATTTTATAAAATCATTTGTCTTTTTTTCAATAATTTCATTTGCATACGGTATAGTTGCACTGCGACTGGCAAATCCTTTTTTTATAACTTCCTGCAAGTCATCTACAGAGTATAAGGTTATATTCTCAAAATTTGATACTTCTGTATCTATATCCCTAGGAACAGCCAAATCAATCATAACTACCGGTTTTATTTTTTTACCATTAAAAGCATTAGTAACGTTACTTAAAGTAATGATTGGATCTTCGCTAGCAGTACATGAAACAATAACATCAAAATCATATAACTTATCATTTAAACTCTTAAATGGAATTGATTCTATAGAGAATTTTTTTGATAAATTATCCGATCTATCGGAAGTTCTATTAGTCACTACAATTTTATTGTACTTATATTTTACAAAGGACTTAATACATAGCTCAATAATTTCTCCAGCTCCTATAAATAGCACATTAAGATTTTCTAATTCTTGAAAAACTGTTTTAACTAGATCAATTGAAGCAGAAGAAATGGATATATGATTCTTGCATAAATCTGTATGCGTGCGAACTTCTTTAGAGACTGAAAAGGAATATTGAAATAATTTATATAAGTAAGTCCCTAATGAGCCAGCCTCATTAGCCATAGAAACTGATTTTTTCATTTGACTTAGAATTTGAGGCTCGCCGATTATAATGGAATTTAAACCACAGGAAACAGAAAAAATATGTCTAACAGCGATATCATTAACATAATTATAAAAATAAGTTGGATCAACTTTTCCATAACTAGAAAACCAGAGTATTAATTCTTGTATATATTCTTCATCGCAATAACAATACAACTCAGTACGATTACAGGTAGACAGAATTACAGCTTCGGAAACAACATCCCTAAATTTAGACAAAATACTAGACAACAATATGCCAACAGTATCAGTTGGCATAGACATTCGCTCTCTAATCATCAATGGAGCAGATGTATGATTCAATCCAATAACGCTTATAACAGAAGACATAAGGGCACTTTAGTGTAAAAAAACAACATTAAACCTAACAAAATGATAAAGTATATTACATTCTCCAGCATTAATTAATAACTATCAACAATTACCTTATTGTTATATATAAAATTTTTATATATAGTTAACAGTTGTGATGGCCCGGTAGCTCAGTCGGTAGAGCAGAGGACTGAAAATCCTTGTGTCGGTGGTTCAATTCCGCCCCGGGCCACCATCATTAATATCAATAATGCATCAAGATAAAATCCATATGTCATTTATGGAATATATTAAATATCAAAACACATTAGTGTCATTGGTTATAATAATCTGGAAACAACAAAAATTACTAGTCTAATCATTATCTAACATGTTCACTATTGGAATATTTTAATATGGCAATCAATCTAACAATACCTAAAATGGTGTTTGCAATAGAAGGTATAGAAATAGGAGTAACAGAGGCGGGAATAAAGAAAGAGAATAGAAAAGACTTAACAGTATTTAAACTAGATGAAGGAACCACTGTAAGTGGAGTTTTTACAAAAAATCTATTCTGTGCCGCCCCTGTTCAAATTGCAAAAAAACATTTGCTATTAGGCAAGCCTATACGAAGTTTGGTGATAAACACAGGAAATGCAAATGCAGGCACAGGACAAAATGGCTTAAAAAATGCACAAACAATATGTAGCTCATTAGGGAATTTATTAAAAATAGAGGATTGCCAAGTATTGCCTTTTTCTACAGGAGTTGTATTAGAACCACTACCAGTTGATAAAATATTAAACAACTTATATAAAGCTGTTTTAAAATCCGATAAGAATAATTGGATGGAAGCTGCATATGGGATTATGACAACTGATACGATTCCTAAAATTTTTTCAGAACAATTTACTATTGATCAAAAGGTTTTTACTATAACTGGAATTAGTAAAGGGGCTGGAATGATTCATCCTAATATGGCTACCATGCTAGGTTTTATTGGAACTGATATTGGTATTAAGCAGTCACTATTAGACAAAATAATTAAAGATCTAGCAGATAAATCGTTCAATAGAATTACAATAGACGGTGATACATCTACGAATGATTCTTTCATAATAATGGCTACAGGCAAATCAAAAATAAAATTAGAATCAGAACATGATAGTAATTATCATATAATATTAGATGCGCTAGCAAAAGCAGCTTCAGATTTGGCTCAAAAAATAGTAAGAGATGCTGAAGGAGCAACAAAATTCATTACATTACAGGTGGAAAAAGCAGCTAGCAAGGAAGAAGCATTAGCTATAGCATACTCTGTTGCTAAATCACCGTTAGTAAAAACAGCATTCTATGCATCTGATCCAAATATAGGACGAATTCTAGTAGCTATAGGATATTCAAATACAAACATACCTATAAATAAGGTAAAAATCTGGCTCAATGATTTGCTGATTGTAGAAAATGGCGAGCTTAGTAAATTCTATACAGAGGAATCTGGAAAAAAAGTTATGAAACAATCAGAAATTGTAATAAAAATATCTCTGAATAATGGTTATTTTGCAGAAAAAGTATATACCTGTGACCTTTCACATGATTATGTGACCATAAATTCAGATTACCGTTCATAATATATTTAATCGGTTAGGCTCGAATATAAGATGGAATATTAAAATGAAAGAACTTTATCAGCTAGCGAAAAGAGTCTTAAAACAAGTTAGTGCTTGGCTACCACCGGTCCCTTCTGAAACAGATTGGAATGTTTTAGCTTATAAATGGAGAAAACAAGGGTCACAAGGTTATCTACAGTCTATAAAAAATATATCAGAGATTGATTTAAATGATTTGCACCATATAGAAAGACAAAAGACTATTATTGACAACAATACAAAACAATTCATAGAAGGTAAGCCAGCTAATAACGTTCTAATGACAGGTGCTAGGGGAACTGGCAAAAGTTCATTAGTGAGATCCATGCTAGGAAAATATTCTGATAATGGACTTCGTTTAATTGAGATAGATAAATCAGACCTTTCTGATCTACCAATTATTGTAGATATAGTCAGTGGTCGTTCAGAAAAATATATTTTATTTTGTGATGATCTTTCTTTTGAAAATGGTGAAGTTAGCTATAAAGCACTAAAATCTGTATTAGATGGTTCCATTTCTGCAAAAAGTGATAATATTTTGATATATGCAACCTCAAATAGAAGGCATCTAATACCTGAATATTTTTATGAAAATCTTCAATCATCAAAAGACCACGATGGTGAAATACACCCTGGAGAAACAATAGAAGAGAAGACTTCCCTGTCTGAAAGATTTGGATTATGGGTATCATTTCATCCATTTAATCAAGATTTTTATCTTGATATAGTGAAACACTGGATCAATGAAATTCAAGGAGATTCTGTGAAAAATATTGATTTTATGGATTTTCGCAATGAAGCCATACAATGGGCAATAGAAAGAGGATCTAGATCTGGTCGAATAGCTCAACAATTTGCACGATATTGGGTTTCAAAAAACTTTACCTCTTAAAAAGAGGTATTCCAAATTGTATTCATAACAATCATCGACAGAAAGCGATTTTAAAAGCAATATAATCTTTGACAATTGTAGACTTAAAATCACTTTCTTGCTTTGAAAATCTTATTGATATCATATGTTTATTCGCACTTATCTCAGGAAATATTTCCTGTTCTTCATACAAGCATAATCTCAATAACTGATACTCTTTACCTCCCAACATTCTCTGATATTCTCCATTATTTGAAATGCATTCCACAAAGTTACCAGACTCTCTTAGCAAACTCAAAACCATTTTTAAAGATTCAAATAAAGGGTTAACGTGTGATACCCAGTTATTCAAATCTCTCCTTCTAATCAATTCATTTTTATTTTGCCAAAAATAATATGAAGGCATATCAGCTTGTGCTGCACATCCAGAAACTAATAACTTTCCTCTAAGGCTATTTAACCATTCATTTTCTCTAAGAGAATGTCCAGGTCTTCCAGAAGATATTAAAGCAGAACTCACAGCTCCTAGTTCAGAAATGGCTAGCTCCAACATTCTTTGATTGACATTCCTGTTTTTGCGCAAATTCAACAGAAATAAACGCTGTTTTTCTAAATCTTGCAAAATAGAACCCTTAACGTCAGATCTATCAATAGCGTCAATAATTTCAAATAGTGTAGATATTGCTATCTGGTGCAATCTAGTCTCACTACTCTCAATAGCAAAGAATAGTCTGTCAAAAAGATACTCTAATCGCAAGTAAATCCTAACTCGCTCATTAAATGGATATTCAAAAAAAATCACTATATTTCAAAACCTATTGTATAAGATTAAAGCGAATTAACCATATTAAAATCTCGAAGATATCATACACCAATAATCATGATTCATTTTTACTTGTTTAAATAAATCCTGCTTAGAAATGCTTTCCCCATTTATTATAATATCATCAGCAAAATTTAAACGTGTATGACGATCAGTTTGCACAGATATAATTTTCTTTATAGTATCTAAACTTAATTTTCGTTCACTAACTCTTTTTATCTGAGTATTTTCATCACAATCAACAACACATATACGATTAACTTTATCAAGCCATATTGAAGAATTTAGCAATAATGGAACGACAAAAACAACATATAATCCTGAATATTGTTTAAGCATTAGGTCAGAATAATAATTAATCAATGGATGCATTATTAATTCTAAATTGATACGAGCATTTTTATCAGAAAAAATATGCTCACGCAGCCATGATCTATCTAACTGACCGTTACTGTCAATAACTTTTTCACCAAAAACATCTATTATTTTAGGCAGAGCTTCACCACCAATATTTGTCAGCGATTTAGCAATCTCATCAGTATCTATTATGTAAGCACCTAAGTCTCTCAGAAAATAAGTGACAAGTGTCTTGCCTGAGCCTATACCACCAGTTAAACCGATTTTTAACATATTTGCTATTCTTAATACTATAACTAAGCACTATTATCATAAATTGTTTAATAAACTATAGCAAGCATATAGAGCATACAAAATTTACGTCTAAAAGATTATCAAAATTATTGAAATTGATTAATTATTGATAAATCAAAATAAAAAAGCGAAATAGTAATATGAGATTTAAAAGATAAGTATATTAAAATTAATTATATAAGCGTAAAAATACTACTATTAAATATACAACAAAAATATTTGTAATTATTGAAGATACGATAATATATCTATTATTTTTTTTAATCTTTAATAACTCCTCTTCTATTTTTATACTAGAGTTTTTATGTAATAAATAATTGTGTAATAAACGAGGTATAGCTGGCAATATAGATGGTAATTTTATAGCCTCATTTTTCAATGCGTTAGAAAAAGCATGAAATCCAACCCTATGTCGTAACCATTTCTCAAGATATGGTTTAGCTGTTTCCCATAAATTTAATTCTGGATCTAACTGAATTCCTAAGGCCTCAACATTTAATAAAGTCTTTTGAAGCAGAACTAATTGTGGTTGCACTTCCATATTAAAAGATCTAGATACCTGAAAAAGCTTTAATAATAATTTGCCAATTGATAATTCAGATAGTGGTTTACCAAAATACGGCTCACATACAGTGCGAATAGCACTTTCTAAATCTTCAACTACAGTATCCTTGGATACCCATCCAGACTCTATATGCAACTTGGCGACGCTTTTATAATCTTTATGAAAAAAAGATACTAAATTTTGTGCGAGATAACTCTTATCAGAATCTGATAAACAACCAACTATGCCAAAATCTAAAGCAATATAACTACCGAAAGTACGTCTATCATAAGATATATGTATATTACCAGGATGCATATCAGCATGAAAAAATCCATCTTCGAAAACTTGTAAAAGAAAAATCTGAATTCCTTTGGAAGCTATATCAGACGTATTCAGACCAACATTGTGTAAATTTTCTATTTGATTAACAGGAATTCCATACATTCTTTCCATTGTCAATATCAAGGAATTAGTTAACTCCCATACAATATTAGGAACAATTAACATTCCTTTTCTATTATTATTTTTCTTAAAATTAGAACTTATTTGGCTACAATTAGCAGCCTCAAATCTTAGATCAATCTCATTATGTAAATATTTGTCAAATTCATTTATTACACCTTTAAGTTTCAATCTATTAGAATCTGACCAAAAGAAATTAATAATTTTAGATAATAACCTTAGCAAAGATAAATCTCTATCAATTATTTTTAAAATACCAGGCCTTAAAACTTTTACAGCAACCTCTCTACCATCATGCATAACAGCAAAATGTACCTGAGCGACAGAAGCTGCAGCTGTTGGAATATCATTAAAACTTAAAAATAAAATATTTATTGGCTTACCAAAAGAACTCTCTATACAATTAATAACTTCACTAGAATGAAATGGTGATACTTTATCATAAAGCATGGCAAGCTCAGCAATAATATCATTTGGTAATAAATCGTTTCTATTTGATAATGATTGACCTAGCTTAATAAATAAAGGTCCAAGTTTCTCTAATGCTAACCTAAATGACTTTCCTCTATCAATATTTCTTATAGAGAAAAGAGAAATTGTTTTTATAAAAAAATTAGAAAATCTAGAGTTACTTCTACTAATTAATAATCTTGGGAGTCCATATCTTATTGAAATAAATATAATATAAATTAAACGAATAATTGAATACATTTTATCAGCAGTCGATCTTTACAATATTATCAATACTTCTACATAAATTATTTACGCGAATACGTGTTTTTTTTGTATCTATGTATATAGATTTTATATTTTTCTTAAAATCTTTATATATTATCTTATCTGCTAAAATATCAAATTCCTCACAAAAAGACCAATTAAATTCACTTGACAAATTATAACCGAAATTACATATCTTATTAAGAATCCATCTAACATTGCTCATAAGGCTTTCAATAATTTTATAAGATTCATCTTTAGGAATTAGCTCAATATTCTTTAATAAAATTGACATATCGCTCATGAACTGTAAATCTCCAGATACATGCATAAACTTAGATACAGAAGAAAAATCACAGTGATTAATAGATTTTAGTATCTCTATAATAGATTCATTACAAGTTACAATCATGCTAGGATTTTTATTGTCATATTTAGCAACTTCAAATATACCTTCATTATTAATAATAAATCTTAATAAACAATCATTAACATTGATCTCTAAGATTTTACCAACATGTTGATTCAAAATATTTGACAAATTTTTATGTTTGTTAAATAAATGGTTAATAATAAAGATTAATTTATTTATAATTATATGAGACATATTTGAAAAATTCATAAAAATACTCAATATTAATGATCAATATTTTCCTGAATCCCAGCTAAAAGCCATCCAGAAGAATGGTTTTTTTGAAAAATCCATATCTCATCAAAACTATTAACATTTGAATTAGTATTCTCTTTAATAACTCCGAAAAAACGAATATTTGCAAAAGTATTGTCATTACTCTTCTCGTATTCAGTGTTTAAAAATTCATAATATAAAGATAATACTTGGACTTCTCGATCATAATTTTTGTGTTTGAAATCATTTTCTATAATGCTGATCATTTCATCTGTTAAATAAATTTTTAACGAATCTATATCACCATTTCTCCATGATTCCTGCATATGCAAGAAAAATATTTTAGCCTGCTCTGAAAATTCTTTTGTATTGAAATTATCACAAAAAGAACTATTTTTTTCTAGCTTATTAATAAAATAACCATCGTTATTATTCTGAAAATTTTTTTGCTTTCCGCAATAAGAAATTTTACTATTTTTCATAAAAAAATAGCTAAAAATTAGATACATGGAAGATAAGATTAAAAAAATAATTATGGAAATAGAGATAAAATTTACAAAAAAACCACTTAGACCAAAGTATGATAACATTGTGGCCAAACCAAATCCTGCAATTATAGGTCCCATTATTTTAGAAAATAAATTGCCTTTATTGCTATGATTTATAGTTGTTTTTGATTCTTTTTTATAATGATTATTAGAACTTAAATCATTTTTTTTATATGGAGCTTTATAGTGTTTTCCAATATTATGACCTCCTCCAATGCGACGTGCTTCTGCATTGCAAGATAGAAACATAGCTGTAAATATAACAAATATTAAAGATAATAGAAAAAACTTACTTTTCAATGAGATGAACATACAAATACACCTTTAACTATTAAATCAATTTTATACTGGCTAATCTATCTTTATACCTTCATGCAAAGCTACTATACCAGCATTTAGATTAGAAAACTTAACCTTGCGAAAACCAGAATCAATCATCATTTGCGCTAATACATCTTGCTTAGGATGCATACGTATTGATTCTACTAGATATCTATAACTATCTCCATCTCCTGTTATCTTGTTACCAAGCCAAGGCAAGAATTTAAAAGAATAATAGTCATATAAAAATCTCAAAGGTTCAATGATTTGAGAAAACTCTAATATCAACAACTTTCCACCTGGTTTCAAAACCCTTCTCATCTCCGACATAGCTTGCATTTTATTTGTCATATTACGTAGACCAAAAGAAACGCTAATTCTATCAAAATAGGATGAAGCAAAAGGCAATGACTCGGCATCACAAGCAACGATAGGCAATATATAACCACTATTTATTAATCTATCATAACCAACATTTAACATATCAATGTTAATGTCAGTAAGCCAAATCTCAACATTTTTTATATGTTTATCAATGAACATTCTGGCCAAATCACCAGTGCCTCCAGCTATATCAAGAATTTTCATTCCTGGTCTTATATTAGCCTTACTAATTAAAAATTTTTTCCATAAACGATGAAGTCCTAATGACATTAAGTCATTCATTAAATCATATTGATCTGCTACAGAATCAAAAACCTTTGATACTAGCATTTTCTTTTCAGATGTTTCAATAAACTTATATCCAAAATGTGTAGAGTTTTCATTTTCTAAAAAATTTCCATTAGCTCCATCTTTCATATAATTTCTTCTTATCAATAAACTAAATATAATATTTAGAAAATTGATTATCCTTTTAAAAAAGTTAAAATTCATACAAATTAGGTATTCTATACTCTTTTGATAAAATGCCACTATAAAATCTTTATAAGATATAATGGGATTATTAAATATAGTTAATAGATAATAGTTATAAACTGACAAGTATTTTTTTGAATTATGATGCAATCAACTTATCAATATAAATGAAATACTAACAATGAAAAATTCAAATATGCATGACATACAACGTCTAATACCTAATAACATCAATTTACTTCAAGATATTAAAAATCTTTCTTCAAAAATCTTACGAGGAATAGAAAGAGAGGCATTAAGGGTTAATTATTACGGAGATTTGTCTAATCTGCCTCATCCACATACATTAGGATCATCTTTAACTAATAAAAATGTAACAACTGATTACTCAGAAGCATTATTAGAACTTATTACAGGAACTAATAATTCTGTTGATTCTTTGATAAAAGAACTTACTAGCATACATAATTTCGTTTATAGCTCACTGAATAATGAAATGCTATGGCACAATTCAATACCAGAACTATCTTCAAAAAAAGATAGTGAAATACCAATAGCATGGTTTGGGAAAAACAACATAGGTATGTATAAGCATGTATATAGGAAAGGCCTAGCAAAACGCTATGGAAGGAAAATGCAATGCATATCAGGACTTCATTATAATTTTTCTTTAAATAATGAAATATTAGAAAACTTAAACTGTAAAGATAAAAATCAGAAAAATTTTAATAGTCAATGTTATTTTAATTTAATGCGTAATTTCATAAGATACTCCTGGTTGATAGTATATTTATTTGGATCAACGCCAGCAATATCTGTTGATTTGATAAAAAATAACATCAATATAGATGATCTTGCTAAAATAGATAGCAAGACTGTCTATTTGCCTTATGCAACTAGTCTAAGAGTAAGCAAGCTTGGCTACTATAGCAAAGTTCAATCTAAGCTAGATATATCTTACAACAACTTGGAAGAGTTCCTTACAGGGCTATATGAAGCTATAATGAAGCCCTGGCCTGGGTACCAAAATATTGGAACTAATTACGGAGAAGATTGGATACAATTAAATACTAATATACTTCAGATTGAGAACGAATACTATTCCATGATAAGACCTAAATGCTCTATTAATAATAATGATCGGCTTATAAATGGTTTAAAACAGAATGGGGTTCAATATGTTGAAGTAAGATGTCTGGACATTGACTTAGAATCTTCTATAGGAATCAGTATAGAAACTTGTCGTTTTTTAGATTCTTTTCTATTATTTTGTGCAATTGAAGATAGTCCTATATTCATTAAAAATGAGTATAAAGAACACTATGAAAATTTTTCAAATGTCGCGTACAGAGGAAGAGAGCCAAGCTTACTAATCAAGAAGAAAGGTTCAACTGTTCCATTAAAACAATTTTCTACTGAATTAATTACTAAAATAGGAGATGTTGCTTCTTTATTGGATAAAGAAACTAATAAAAATTTACATTACGATTCAGTATTAAATCAACTTAAAAAAGTAAATGACCAAGACCTTACTCCATCTGCAAAGATTATTAGAGATCTAAGAGATAAAAAAATATCTTTGGCAGAATATTCATTAGGGATAAGTAAATATCATTCATCTGTTTTAAAAGAAAAAACAGATTCAAATCATGATAAATATAAAGAAAATGCTATTAAATCTCATGAGGATTTTTCCTCATTAGAGGGAAAAAGTGAAATAAATTTTGAGGAATATGTTAAATCTTTACAAAACGACCTTAGTAAACATTTTAATGACAATAATCGAAATTAAAAAATCAAAAATCTTTGGCGCATCCGACAGGAATTGAACCTGCATCAAGAGCTTCGGAAACTCACATTCTATCCATTGAACTACGGATGCAATAAAATAAGATACTATAAATAACTTTTATTTGTTTAAATATAATCGCATAAGAATAATGCACAAACTAATTAATATTAATATTGAAAATTTACCAGAATTATTCAAAAAAAGAAACCTGAATAGTAATAAAGGTGATCACGGGACAGTTGGGATCATTGGTGGTAGTAATGGCATGTCTGGTTCTGTATTGCTCGCAGGACGAGCTGCTCTAAAACTTGGTGCAGGCAAAGTATTAATTGGATTTGCTAATAAAAAATCACCTATATCAGTTGATTTTATGCAACCAGAATTAATGATAAATACAGCTAATTACTGGTTAAAATATCAGATCAAAGTCGATACATGGGTTGTAGGTTGCGGATTAGGACAATCTGAATTGTCACGGAAATTAATTGATGAAATATTTTTATTGAATAAAGGAGCAACAATTGTTTTGGATGCAGATGCATTGAATATGCTAGCTTGTAAAGAATTTACTATTCCAATTTCGAATTATGAAAGTAACAAAGTAATATTAACACCACACCCGTCAGAAGCTGCTAGATTATTAAATTGCTCAACACAAAGAATACAAGAAAATAGACTAGATGCAGTAAGAATATTATCTAAAAATTTTAAATCATGGGTAGTTTTAAAAGGTAAAAACACTCTGATATGTTCTCCTTTTGATCGTATAGTATTTCGCAATACAACAGGAAACCCAGGACTTGCTTCTTCCGGAACAGGTGATGTACTAGCAGGGATGATAGGTAGTTTAATATCACAAAAACTATGTTTGAAGCAAGCTATATTGGGAGCTGTTTGGCTACATGGAAAAGCATCAGAAAATCTATCTAAAGAAAATATAGGACCTATAGGATTAACTGCAAATGAAATAGCAGACCAAGCTCGAAAAATACGAAACAATATAACCTACAAGTAGTTAATTTTTACAGTAATTAAATCTCTAATGGGTCTACCTCTATATACCACTTAATTTTATTTTTATTATTTGGTAATCTACTGATATGCCTCAGCCATACTTTTAGAAAAGTTATTAATAATGATCTATGTTTCCCTTCTACTAACATCTGAGCACGTTCAATATCTGCAATACGTACTATTCTGGATGGAATTGGATCATAACAAGTTATATCTGATAAATAGTTAAACTCAAAAGAAACTTTTTCTTTTATTATATTTTTAGATTTATGCAAGAAATCCATTGCAATTCTTAGATTTTTTGACTCAACACTCAATAATGCTTGATATGAGTATGGTGGAAGATTTGCTATTGATCTTAGATTTAATGAATATTTAGCAAAACCATCATAATCTTGATTTATAACAAATTTATAGATCATATGCTCAGGGAAAGAAGTTTGTATAAGAACCTCTCCTCCATTTAAATGGCGTCCAGCTCTTCCAGAAACTTGCATCAACTGAGAAAATAAATGTTCTGGGGCACGAAAATTTTGACAGAAAATCATAGCATCAGAATTAATTACTCCTACCAAACTTACCCTTAAAAAATCATGTCCCTTTGCAAGCATTTGTGTACCAATTAATATATCGACATTGCCGTTATTTACATCATTTAATAAAGAAGATAGACTTCCTTTACATTTTGTGCTATCAGCATCTATCCTGACTATATTAGCATTAGGAAACAATCCTATTAAAGCTTCCTCCACTCTTTGAGTACCACTACCTATAGGCCTCAAATCCTGATCTCCACACTCTGGACAAGATAACGGAGATATCATACAGTAACCACAATGATGACATTGTAGCCTACTTTCATTATTTGAAGTATTATGTAAAACAGTAAAAGCTGTACATCTAGGGCACTTACTAATCCAATCACAGGAAAAGCAACAAAATACTGGTGAATAACCTCTTCTATTAATAAAAATTAAAGATTGCTCTTTCTTTTTCAAACGATCTTTTATAGCCTCTATCAAAGGAGCTGTTAAACCATTATTAGGACGAAATTTCTTGGTATTTACTAGTTTTATATCATTCTGACTGAAGTCTCTTGCTTTTTTTTTCAAATAAATACGCAAATAGTGACCTATTATTGCATTATTCCATGTCTCTAATGAAGGAGTTGCTGATCCTAAAATTATTGGAATATTTAAATGACGAGCTCTCCATACTCCTAAATCCCTAGCTGAATATCTTAATCCATTTTGTTGTTTATAAGAAGTATCATGCTCTTCATCTATAACTATTAAACCTATATTATTGAATGGAGCAAATATAGACATTCTTGTACCCAATAGAACTCTAGCCTTAGAACACTGTACTCTGTACCAAACGTCTAATTTTGATTTCATAGTAAGTTTACTATGCATTACTAATATATCTTCATAATTTACAATACCGGCAAGACTATCTCTCACAGATTTTTCTAATTGTGGTGTTAAATTTATCTCAGGAATTAAAAATAATATTTGCTTATTGGAGTTTTGCAATATATTACGAGCAGCTCTAAGATAAACCTCTGTTTTCCCACTACCTGTTATTCCATACAATAAAATTGCCTTAAATTCTTTTAATGAATTTATTATAGATACAGCCTTCTTTTGCTCATCATTTAATATTGCATCATATTTTTTTATTGATGGTAATATGATTAATGGTGACATTTTATCATCTGACTTACCTAACTTAACAATAGGACCACCTAATGTGCGTTTCCCTCTATATGAAGATAAACTTCTCAATGGTAATGGTATTACAGAGAACATAACATTTCCCAAAGGTCTTTGATAGTAATCAGCGGTGAATTCGAGCAATTTTAGCCAATCTTGAGGAAATGGAGGTAAATCATCTAAGATTTCTAAAACTTCTTTGACATAAGATGCATCTATAGAAGGTTTCTCTAGAATTTTAATTACTATTCCTATTAAAGTCCTTTTTCCAAAAGGGACAACTACTCTAGAACCTACATTAATAATGTTAATACTTTTGTAATCAAAAATGGAAAATAATGGCAAATTTAATGCTACACATAACCAATTATAAGAAATTGATAATTTATTTTGAATTGGCATTTAATTAATATAAAAGAAATAATTGATTATAAGACTTTAGAAAAATGATAATAAATCTAAATGTAGAAATTACCTAGATATATGTATTCTTCTGTGTATAACTTTGTGGAGAAGCTACTCATATCTAGGAAAAATAATCTTGAAAAAATATAGTAGAATAAGCAAAAATAATATCAAATAATTTATTTATTAAAATTCAAATCGTTATTACATTTTAAAATTTACAAGAAATAATTATATTAAACATATATATGTTTAATATCTTGTTATAAACACAACAATATTAACAATCTACACGTGGAATAATCTGCTATAAGCATGAACTTCTTCGATCAACTCTGATACAGCATATGGATCTGTATTAGGAGTTAATCCATGACCAATATTAAAAACATGACCACCATTGCCTACAAAACCAAATGATTCTATGATATTTCTAGCTTCTGATCTCAATAAACCGTGATCCCCCAATAATGCTAATGGGTCTAGATTTCCCTGCAAGGCAACAGTATCCGATATAATATGTCTAGCCTCAGACATATCAATAGTCCAATCCAATCCTATGGCATCACAACCACTTTTGACTATATCTTTCAGCCACAAAGAACCGCCCTTCGTGAAACTAACTACTGGAATCTTTTTATCTCCAACTATTCTATTTAGACTGTCAAATATTTTTTTGTTATATGCTAAGGAAAAATCTTTAAAAGCTGTGCTAGTAAGAATACCTCCCCAAGTATCAAATAGCATAACAGCATCTACACCAGCAGCAATTTGCAAATTTAGATACTGAATAATAGCGTCAGTATTTATTTCTAATATCTTATGCAATAAATCAGGTCTTGAATAAAGCATCTTTTTTATATTGCTAAAATCCTTAGATGATTGACCCTCTATCATATAGCATGCTAAAGTCCATGGGCTTCCGGAAAACCCTATAAGAGGTACTTTTTGTTTTAGTTCATTATTTACTAAATTTATAGTATCAAAAACATAACTTAAAGAATTCATATCTGGAACGGACAAAAACCTTCTTATATCATCCTCTGTTCTTATTTTGCGAGAAAAAATAGGACCTAATCCGTCAGTAAAATTCAAACCAAGACCCATAGCATTCGGAACAGTAAGAATATCTGAAAATAATATAACAGCATCCAGGTTATACCTTTTCAAAGGTTGAAGAGTAACTTCACAAGCGTATTCTGGATTGGTTAATAGATTCATAAAAGATCCGGCAAGTTCTCTTATCTTTCTATACTCAGGTAGGTATCTGCCAGCCTGCCTCATTAGCCAAATTGGAGTATACTCAACATGTTCACGGAATAAAGAACGCAATAAAATATCATTTTTCAACATATGGGAATACCACCTTTTATAAATCAATATGAAGCTAGGATTAGAATCAGTATACTCTAGCCTTACCAAACTTACGAACTGTTTTTGCCTGTACTGCAAGCATATTCAATTCCATTTCAACACTCGTGATATCGGCTCTATCCTTGATATTTCTCAAAACTTCTTCAGTTTTCTTGCGAGCTTCTATAATTTTTGCCTCGTTTAATTCTGTAGCCATAACAGCTGTGTCTGCTAACACAGTCACCTCTTTGGGCTGAACTTCTAATATACCACCAGCCACAAAAATATTATGCTCTGTATCATCTGGACAAATTACTTTTAGCATGCCCGTACGAATAAGTGATATTAAAGGAACATGACCAGGCAATACACCTATATCTCCGAATTCAGCTGGTAATAAAACAAACTTAGCCTCACCTGAAAATAATAATTCTGATAGGCTAACAATATTAACATTGATATGATTACTCATAACGAATCATCCATTTAGTAACTTTTCAGACTTTTCAAATGCTTCATCTATAGATCCTACCATGTAGAAAGCTTGCTCAGGCAAACTGTCACATTCTCCACTAACGATCATATTGAACCCACGAATAGTTTCCGACAAAGGAACATACTTACCTGGAGATCCTGTAAAAACTTCAGCAACATGAAATGGTTGAGATAAGAAGCGTTGTATTTTTCTTGCCCTTGAAACAGCAATCTTATCTTCTTGAGATAATTCATCCATGCCTAAAATTGCTATTATGTCTCGCAAATCTTTATACCTTTGTAAGGTCTGCTGAACTTGTCTAGCAACTTTATAATGTTCATCACCTACAATTTGTGGATCAAGTTGACGGCTTGTGGAATCTAATGGATCTACAGCAGGATAAATACCTAGGGCCGCAATATCTCTAGATAGAACAACAGTCGAATCCAAATGCTGAAAGGTTGTGGCTGGTGATGGATCAGTAAGATCATCGGCAGGAACATAAACAGCCTGTATGGAAGTAATAGAACCAGTTTTTGTTGATGTAATACGTTCTTGTAGTTTTCCCATTTCTTCAGCTAATGTAGGCTGATAACCCACAGCTGAAGGCATTCTTCCTAATAATGCTGAGACTTCAGTACCAGCCAATGTATAACGGTATATGTTGTCTATAAAAAATAAAACATCTCTACCATCATCACGAAATTTCTCAGCTATAGTCAGCCCTGTAAGAGCAACCCTCAATCTGTTGCCAGGTGGCTCATTCATTTGGCCAAATACCATAGAGACCTTATCTAAAACTTTTGATTCAGCCATTTCATGATAAAAATCATTGCCTTCTCTGGTACGTTCACCTACGCCTGCAAATACTGATAAACCACTATGTTGCTTAGCAATATTGTTAATAAGCTCCATCATATTAACAGTTTTTCCAACACCAGCACCACCAAATAATCCAACCTTTCCTCCCTTAGCGAAAGGACATACCAAATCTATTACCTTAATTCCTGTTTCTAATAGATCTATCGATGGCGACAAATCTTCAAACAACGGAGCATTTTGATGAATAGATCTTGTTATATCATGTACAATTGGACCAGCTTCGTCAATAGGTCTGCCTAACACATTCATAATTCTACCTAATGTTCCATCTCCAACTGGAACAGAGATATGACTATTTGTTCTACTAATTTTCATTCCACGACTTAGGCCATCACTAGAACCTAAGGCTATTGCGCGTACAATACCATCACCTAGTTGTTGTTGTACCTCTAATGTCAAGTTTTTTTCCATAAAAGAATTATTATCCATGACATTAAGCGCTTCATATATACTTGGTATATTATTTTTTGGAAACTGAATATCTACTACCGCTCCAACACACTGAACGATGATTCCATTGTTCATCATAATTCCTTACTATAAGAATATTTATACTTAAGCATAGTTCAAACAGCCGATGCACCGCTGACGATTTCAGAAATTTCTTTAGTAATCGCAGTCTGACGATTTTTGTTATATATCATTTGCAAATCGTCAATAACTCTTTTTGCATTATCGGAGGCTGCTTTCATTGCAACCATTCTTGCAGAATGTTCTGAAGCCATATTTTCAACTATAGCTTGATATAACAAACAATCTACATAACGATCTAAGAGATTATCTATTACTGTTTTAGCATCTGGTTCATAAATATAATCCCAATTATAAACGTTTGTATCAGCAATAGGAAACTGACTATCAGTTTCATGATATGGATCATATAAATTTGTTGACAATGGTAGAAGTCTCAAAAATATAGGCTCCTGTCTCATTGTATTAACAAATCTAGTTGAAGCCACATATAGAGAATCTATTTTGCCATCTATATAAGCTTTTAACTGTACATCCAGAACAGGTAACAATCTACTAATGTCAGGAATATCTCCAAGATGTGTCTCTTGTGATAATAAATTACTACCTATTCTAGTAAGCAAATTGAGTCCTTTCTGACCAAATGCAGAAGTATACACCTCTATATCGTTCTTACTAAATTCTTGAATTTTAGATAAAACTAATCTACTGATGTTAGTATTCATTCCTCCACATAAACCCTTATCTGTAGAAACTAAAATTATCCCAACAGCAGACGTTTTTCTTTCAATCAAATAAGAATGCGAATATTCAGGGTTTCCTTGCATAAGGTGAACAGCCATCCTACGCATATTACTAGCATATGGACGGAATATTTTCATTCTATCTTGAGCTTTTCTCATTTTAGAAGCAGCAACCATTTCCATGGCTCTAGTAATTTTACTAGTACTCTGCACACTCTTAATCTTACTACGAATTTCTTTAATCCCTGGCATTGATATTTCCTAATCAAAAGACTAATAAAATCAATTAAAAATTATTATGTTTTTTAAAATCTTGAATAGCCAAAGATAAGTCTTCTTCATTTTTTTGACATAAATCTTTACTATCTTCAATTCTACTAATAAGTGAAGAATAATTCTTTTCCAAGAAATCTTTTATGAATATCTCAAATAAATTAATGTCCTGAACATTGACATCATCCATAAAACCTCTATTCAATGAGAATAATAATACAGCTTGTTCCCATACTTTTAATGGATGATATTGTGGCTGTTTAAGTAATTCAACTACTCTCTTGCCTCTATCTAATTGACGACGCGTTGCCTCATCCAGATCAGAAGAAAATTGAGAAAAAGCAGCTAATTCTCTGTACTGTGCTAGATCAGTTCTGATTCCACCAGACAATTTCTTTATAATTTTTGTTTGAGCAGCTCCACCTACCCTAGACACAGAAATACCAGCGTTGATAGCTGGTCTAACACCTGCATTGAACAAATCAGTTTCCAAAAATATCTGTCCGTCAGTTATTGAAATAACATTTGTTGGGACAAATGCTGAAACATCGCCAGCTTGAGTTTCAATTATAGGTAAAGCAGTTAAAGAACCAGTTTTATTTTTAACTATACCATTTGTAAATTTTTCGACATAACTTTCACTGACCCTTGCAGCTCTCTCAAGAAGTCGAGAATGCAAATAAAATACATCCCCTGGATACGCTTCTCTACCAGGAGGTCGTTTCAATAATAATGATATTTGTCTATACGCCCATGCTTGCTTAGTTAGATCATCGTAAACTATAAGTGCATCCTCTCCTCTATCTCTAAAATATTCTCCCATAGTGCAACCTGCATATGGAGCTATATATTGCATAGCAGCAGAGTCAGAAGCAGTAGCAGCAACTATAATGGTATATGCTAAAGCACCATGCTCTTCTAATTTTCTCACAACATTATTAATCGAAGCTGCTTTTTGACCAATAGCAACATAAATACATGTAACACCACTGTTTTTCTGATTGATGATAGTATCAATAGCTACACTAGTCTTACCTGTCTGCCTATCTCCAATAATAAGTTCACGCTGACCTCTACCTATAGGAACCATAGAATCTATAGACTTAATACCTGTTTGTAGAGGTTGAGAAACAGTATGTCTATCAATAACCCCAGGAGCAACTTTTTCTATAACATCAGTAGATTCATATTTTATAGAACCTCTACCATCTATAGGTTCACCAAGTGCATTAACTACACGTCCACGCAATCCATACCCGACAGGAACCTCTAATATACGTCCTGTTGTTCTAACTACATCACCCTCAGAAATGCCAGTATAATCTCCTAAAATAACAGCTCCTACAGAATCACGCTCAAGATTAAGAGCAAGACCTATAGAATTATTAGAAAATTCTAACATTTCTCCTTGCATAACATCTGCTAATCCATAGATACGAGCAATACCATCGGTAACAGAAACAACAACACCACTTGTACGAACATCAATTTCTGAATCCATACCCTCGATACGTCTTCTTATAAATTCGCTAATCTCTGAGGGATTTAGTTGCATATTAACTCCTAAAAATTTACTATTTTACAAAGTCGTCAAGATCTCTTGCATTTTAGACAAACTATTTTTAACCGAAATATCAAATACTTTATCTTCAATAAAAATTTTGACTCCACAAATAAGTGACTCATCAACAAGAACCTTAGGTATTAATTTTAACCTAGTCCGACTCTCTAGTTTTGCAATTAAATTTTTAACTTGGTCTGTAGATAAAGAAAATGCAGTAAAAATCTTAGCTATGCCAACACCTTCATAATTATTTTTTAATTTTGAAAACTGTTCAGAAATATCAGGCAACATCAATAAATTGTTACGCTCTATAAGTAATTCTAAAAGGTTGAAAAACATTCGAGGAACTTCAGGGCTTAACAAACTTTTTAACACTTTTAGTTTTTCTAGCTTATCAACAACAGGGTGAGAAATAAATTGCGCCACATCACTGTTAGATATAATCTTAGTTGTATCATCCAGAACCGAGGACCAAAAATCCAAAGATGATGTGCTTTTATCTTGAATCACAGAAAATAATGCCTCAGCATACTTTCTAGATACTGTTGAAAACATTATCATGAAATCTATCCAAAAATTTATAATTCAGCCTTAAGACGATCCAAAATATCTCTATGCTCATTTAGACTAACTTCACGTCGAAGTATTTGTTCAGCCCCCTTTACTGCTAAGCTAGCAAGATCTTCTCTTAATGCATCTCTAGCATTACGAATAATAATATCTGTATCTTGTTTGGCTTGAGCTATAATTTTTGACCTTTCTATTTCTGCTTCAAATCGTGCTTTGTCAATAATATCATAGACCTGTCTTTCTGCATTAGCTAAACGCTCATGAGCATCTTTCTTTGCGCTCTCTGCTATTAATCTAACACGATCATTAACATTAGAAAGTTCAGCAATACTCTTATCTGCAGCTGATAAACCGTCGGATATTTTTTTGCGACGCTCATCAATTACTTTTATAAGATTGGGCCAAACAAACACCATAGTTGCCCATCCTAAAATAAAAAACACAATCATTTGAAAAAAAATCGTCGCATTTAAATTCACGGTTTAATATCTCCAATAACTGTACTTTCTGAGAAATCAATAAAGATTTTATAAATATTCTCAAATGAACTAAGCAACAAAAGGATTAGCAAAAGCAAATAACATAGCTATACCCACACCTATTAAAAACGCAGCATCTATTAACCCGGCTAATAAAAACATTTTAGTCTGTAAAGCGTTCATTAATTCAGGTTGACGAGCAGATGCTTCCAGATATTTGCCTCCCATAATAGCAATACCTATACAAGCTCCGATAGCCCCCATACCTACAATAAAGGCACAAGAAATAGCAACAAGGGCAGCATTAGTCATAATAAACTCCTCAATTACAAAATAAATAAAAGTTAAAAACCTACATAAAAACTATAAAATCTAATGACTGTCATGTGCTTGTCCAATATAAACAAGCGTTAACATCATAAAAATAAATGCCTGCAAAATTACTATTAAAACATGAAAAATAGCCCATATTGAACCAGCTAATAAATGAGCAAATCCCAACGTGTAACTTAAACTGTTAAAACCACTCCATGAGCCACCTAACAAAGCTATAAGCATAAATATTAGCTCACCAGCAAACATATTTCCAAATAGTCTCATACCTAAAGAAACTGTTTTAGCAAAATATTCTACTAAGTTTAATAGTAAATTAGCAGGAGCAATAATCAAAGACAAAAAACCATTAGCATTAAACGGAGCAAAAAATAGATCTCTAAAAAAACCATTAGCATGTTTTATTTTTATTCCATAATACAGAGTTAACAATAAAACACCCAAAGACATACCAATAGGAATATTCAAATCAGCAGTAGGAAGGACTCGATGATAGTAAAACAAGCTGTCATGATGGTTGCCAATGCCTAAAAATCTAAAGATACTTGAAAAAAGATCAACTGGAAGAAAATCCAGGGCATTCATGAAAACAATCCAAATAAAAATAGTAAGTGCTAATGGAGAAACAAATTTCCTGCTATCAGCATTATTGATAATAGACTTAGATTGTTCATCGACTATATCTACGATCATTTCAACAAATGTTTGAAAACGACCAGGGACACCACTGGTTGAACGTCTTGTTGCTAACCATAATAAAAAAACAACAGCTATTCCTGTAAATGTTGACCAAAATAATGAATCATAGTTTATTACATTAAATTGAACTATAGATTCTTGTTGTTTCCCCAAATTGTTCATATGCACTAAATGGTGCTGTATATAAGAAGACTGCGGCGATACTTCATAGGAAGGAACCATAACTAAGCCCTATTGCTCCGATTATAAAACAATATTTAACGAGTGGTTTTAGAAAGTTACATTCTACATAAATCTTTGAAAGAATAATAGTAACAAGTGACCTTTAAGAGAAAAAAACAAACCAAGCAAATAGAAAAACCATGATATATTTTCTGGAGCTATAAAAACAAAAAAATATAAAAGAAAAACAGATAAGACTAACTTGACAAAATTTCCTACTAAAAAAAAATAAGCTTGTTCCCTATAGTTAATAATATTAGATATTAAACTTAGATAGCTAGCAAAAAAAAGGTTAGGAATTAAAAATGCAGAACAACCTAAAAAAAAAGACATTCCCGTTTTATATCCTATAAGTAAACCGATAACTGAAAATACTACTGACATAATCCACTGATATATTATGACCCTAATCATAGAAGACATTCTAAATTCTCCTCAAGAAGTAACTTATTATAGTAGATAATTAGTAAACACTTAAAACATTATAAAATCTGCCAAAGTTTATCTTATACTAAACATTATAAAGTCATATACTTCACTAAAAATTGATAAACGTATAAATAAATCATATTAATCAATCAGATAATTATGAAAAAATTATTAAGATATAAATTAGATATACTTGATATTTCTTTACATAGATAAATATAGAATTCGAACAAAGAAAGATAAAATAATCGAACCAGATCTCTCTATGCCTGCCTTGATCCTAGAAGACATAGATACGGTATAATATAAATATCAAAACCAAAGATTATTTATGGGCAATAGACAAAACTGAATATAAAGTCACAGTGGAATATTACAATATATGACTTCAACAAATTAGTATATGGAACCCATTAAGATAATGAAAGAACATTTTTTAATGGATCTAGACTATTTTTAAGAGCAAATAGTCAAGAACATATTGAATGTATTCTTAAAATAAAAAAATTAATAATTGGAATATATATGTTAGTTTAATAAAATTAGAAACATTATATATTAATTAATATATAAGGTCCTGACTTTGTCTTGCTAAATGTTATCATGAACTCATAGATCATCCAGTAGAAATTTAAAATACTAGAATAAGAACTTTTTTCTATTTAGGAGCTAGAAATGAGATAATATTATATGGTAATTCGACTATGTTGGATCTAAATATAATTAATGAATATCCAAAGATAATATGTGATTCACAGATAAAATTCTTTGATCCCGTAAATGAAGTATCTACTTTTTTTTGGTAATAGCGAGAGTTTTATTTTTTATAAATACAAATTCTAATTAAAATTGGGCTTTAAAACACAGAGTATCTTCTGTTTTATTAATAGGTAAATAATAAATATACATAGTAAATCAGAAGTATCTATATATTAAAGTTTGCAGAAAACTAATCAAACATCACTATTATGGATATTTAAAGGCTTCACTTTTTATTACTATAAATTTTTATTCTTAAAACATGGTTAATCAATCAAAGACTGCATGAAGATTTGATATGCAGAAAAAGCAATAAATTCTCTCAATTGAAATAAACAAACTCTAGCACAAAATTCTTTTGATGCACGGACTAGTTACTATAAATAATATGAGTACTCTAATAACTCAATAATAAAGAAATAGCAATGATAAATATTATTTATCATATAATATAATATAAAATAGAAAAATCAACAAACATAAATACATAGATATTTATAGAGTATTATCTATAAGGACTAGTAAAATTGTTAGTACATGCTTTGCTAGTAAAATTTAAATAAACTATAATAAATATATAGAACACAATTTTACATGCAAATATTAGAAGCAAAATAATGGATTTTATTAAAAAATTAAACAGTATATAATGCTGGAAGGTCATCATAAGATTTGCTTTTAGCAGTAAATTCATAATGTTGAATAACAAAAACAATATGCAGATATTTTAAATGGATATAAAATCGGTGATTGTGTTAGCATCTGATTATTTCGTAATAAGAAATTAATCTTCTTTACTGTTCAATTTAACAGGTCAAAAAAATATATCTAAAAACTTATAACAATTAGCCATTCCATCATATGTGAATATATTAAAATAATATGGCAATTATCCAATTTCAATAGGACTTAAATAATGAAATTCTCAAGAAAAATACTAATCCATGATTTGATTATAGAATCCAGTGTAGGAATATTAGAGCGAGAGATAAATAATAAACAACAAATAAAGATTGCAGCTATTCTAAAATTAGAGTCATCTGATACTAATATAGATGATATTAAACATGTGTTAGACTACAGACAAGTAGTTGAGATAATAACAAAAATAACAACTAGCAAGCATTTTGGTCTTATAGAAACTCTATCTTACAACATATCAGATGAACTTATGAATACTTTTCCAGAAATTATATCTTTAAAAATGACAATAACGAAATTTAATGTTTTTAGTAATTGTAAAAATATCTCGATAGAGGAAAAATATTATAGATAGATATTGAAAATTAATTTTTAGAAGCAAATTTCACAATTTTTGGTTTAAGAAAAAATGCTCTGTCAATCAAAGATAACCCGTAATTGCGAGCCAATTTAATTGGAAGAGATTTACTACCAAACATTTTATGCAAACCATCAATCAAAATACTCATTAGGAATATCTGCCGACTTCTAATTTTGCTATAATTGTTCAATATTTCTGCGTCACCAAAATTTTGATTTTGCCGCTTTGACAAAAGAATATCACACAAAAACTCTGAATCGCCTAGGCCAACATTCAACCCTTGTCCTGCTAACGGATGTAATCTGTGGGCAGCATCTCCTACAAAAACCATTCTAGGAGCTATAAGCTTTGATTTTTCCAATGTTAAGTTAAATTTCAATATTTTCTTGCTCACTATTTTTATATAACCCAACCTATTACAAGTAATATCAGCTAACCTATCCTCTATGTATAGTTTTTGTTGATCAATACTCATACCATCTAAAAAATTAACGATATCTTTATTAACAGACCAGACCATTGATACCTGATTACCAAAAGACAGATCTGGTAAAGGTAACAACGCCAAAATACCGTGTTCTCCAAACCATTGAAATGCCTTACCCCTATGCTTTCCATGAGAACATAAGTTTGCAATCAAACTTATTTCATCATAATTTTTAACTGAACGAATAATTCCTACAGAGTTACGTAATGTAGAGTTAGAACCATCTGCCCCAACAAAAAGTTCTGCTGATATTCTCTTTCCTTTTTCTGTAATTAGCATGCTATTTTGATAACCAGCACAGAGATCATCTATCCATTGTATATCTGTATTAAGAATCTCTTTAACTAATGATTTTTCAATCTCCTCTGCTTCTACGATCCAAGATAGTTGAGATACTGAAGATTGCCATGCACTCAAGTCAAGCATAGATCCATAAGCATCTCCATAAATCTCCATGCCAGTCACAGATGTTAAACGGTTATTTGTTATATTAGACCAACAACCTATTTTTTCTAAAAATCTTTTGCTAGATGCTGATATAGCATATATTCTTGATCCATATTCATCCTTATGCTTAGGAATGTCGGTATAAAGAGGCGCAAGTATAGCAACATTTTGTTTTTCTTTAGCCAATGCTAAAGCAGTGGAAAGACCAACTATACCTGCCCCACAAATAACTATATCGTGTTTATTCATAATATTTAATGTTCTATTAAGATTTTGGAAGCAACACCCATATTTTACATTGATGCTTTAATCTATCAGTAGTAATAAATCCTGCATCCAGAGCACTACCGGTAAATATATCTAAACGTCCAGGACCTTTTATTGCTTATCCAGTATCTTGCGCAAATACAAAATTCTAAAATAATGAATAATCTGGAAGATTAAATGATATAAACATCATTATGCATAATTTAATAAAATTACTATTAACAGCAATGGGTCCCATTGCTGTTAACTCTATACTGTAAGCTCCTTTATGACCAATTTCTGATTCAAAAAATCACTATAAGAAAAAAACAAAGACGATAGATTTGTATTCAATAATCCAGTGATTTTACCTGGATTATTTTCAGCACAATTCTTAATAAAGTAGATAGATATCTTATATATTTCTAATTCCTCTTTCTCTACTAACCAATCACTAATTGATATGTATAAATGAGCATTATGCTCAGCAAATGATAATCTAATTACATCCCAGAAATTCTCTTAGTCCATTAAAAATATACAACCAGAACTCTGAATACCAAGAAAATAGTTATCTATCAAATTATCTGTCAAAGCTATAGTTGGAAAGCATCATTCTTTCAATATGATTTCTGATTTTTAGTAATATGGAATAACTTACCATTTAATAATTCTTCCTCTAAATATCTTACATTTAAATTCGGGATAAGCATATGACAAATCTATGCTAAGAAGATCATCTGGCAAACTAATGGCCATTGATAAGATTCAGCATGTATCTATAATAATGGCTCATAGCGACTTGTTAGCAATCTAGTAGTCAGATTATTAGCAGAATCTAGAAATATCCAAGGTTGTAAATATGATTTTAGAAAATTATTTGTTTCCTTGCTTTTAGTTGATATTTCTCTATCATATAAATTTGCAATAGAACATACTTTTTTCCGTTCTATTGACTCTGAATAATTATTATTAGAATTTGTTAATTTATGATCATTTATGCACTGACAATTCTTCAAGAACATCTTCCGAACTTGTAGAAAATTATCTTTTCCCAAATTGGTTATATTGGTCCAATCTGATTTTTGAAAATTTATCATATGTATAGATATTACATCCAAATGACTTTAACATAGTAAAGAAAAATATATTATCGATATTGAAACAATAAAAAAATTATTCTCATTTATAACTTTAAACTAATATTAAAAATTTAAAATATCCTCTTGTGAAAAATGCATGTTATTAAATCTAATTAATAACAATAGTCATACACTACAAATAATTATAAAATTAGCATCCTCAATAAATAAAATCCATTATACAAATTCTCATGAATACAAAAATATCACCAATTATAATTGCTCCTAGCATTCTATCAGCTAATTTTGCTTATCTAGGTGCAGAAATAGAAAAAGTTGTTATGTCTGGTGCTGATTGGATACATATAGATGTCATGGATAATATATATGTACCAAACTTAACCATTGGACCAATGGTGTGCGAATCCATAAGAAATATTACTGAAGTACCATTAGATATACATCTAATGGTGGAATCTCCAGATGATATTATTCCAAAATTTGCTAAAAGCGGAGCCAATATAATTACAGTTCACCCAGAAACGACAAAACACTTAGATAGAACATTATCAATAATAAGAGATCAAGGATGCAAATCTGGATTAGCATTCAATCCATCAACACCATTAAACTATCTAGATTACATAATGGATAAAGTTGATCTCATACTAATAATGTCAGTAAATCCAGGATTCGGTGGTCAAGAGTTTATACCATCTACCATCATAAAATTAAAGGAAGCTTCAGATAAAATAAAAAATTGGAAAGAAATTAGTGGTTCTTATGTATCTTTACAAGTTGATGGAGGAATTAATGCAAACAACATAAAACAAGCACACGTTGCTGGAGCTAATGTTTTTGTTGCCGGATCTGCAATATTTAACTCAAAAGATTATGCTAGCATAATTAGTTTAATGAGATCTAATGCAATGTCTGATCTATAGTTATAATTAAAAAATCTGGAATAAAGTTATTTTGTGTCAATGGATTTATATCTTATTATAGATTTATATTATGATATCTCTAAGTAGTATAAATGAGTCATAATAAAAAACTTATTGCTTAAAAATTATAAAAGAATAAATGTAGACAAAATGCAGCTTATTATTATGTGTTTTATAGTTTAAACAAGCTAAATAATAATCAATAAAGAGAATTTATAGTCAGTAAAATATACAGGGCTTACAATTTAAATATCACAAAATACTAATTTATTGCCATGATTTAAATATGTAATAGCTATTGTGATTATATATGACCAAATATTATGCCTGTGTAATTAAATGGAAATGAAAATATAACAAACTATAGCAGTAATTTCTACTATATCTGATGAATAAAATACATCATACAATATGCTAGTTTAATTTTGACATAATAATTCAAATATATATGCTATGGACTTATCATAGATAACTTGACAAAAGTTTCTAAATTGGTCCATCATTATGATGGAGCTATTTTATAGTACTTTCAAGCATTTAAATTTATTTCATATCTAATTATAAAATAATGAATTGTAACTACCTGGATAAAACACATGACGCTTTATGGCGCTGGTGGCTGATTTCGTCCGGGTAAATGATCATTAGATCATAATCAAATAGTTTGTATTAATAATCAATACTTCAATCGACCCGGAACAATTTATTATAGTTCTGGGTTTTTTATTAATAAGCATGGAAAAAGTATGACAGAAATAGAATTTAATTCATTAGTATCCCAAGGATATAATAGAATACCTCTAATATCAGAAACTTATGCTGATTTAGACACTCCCTTGTCTCTATATCTTAAGCTTGCTTACTCTAATAACAGCTCAGGAAAGATGAGTTGTCTTTTAGAATCTGTTATGGGTGGAGATCGTTTTGGGAGATATTCTTTTATAGGATTACCAGCTGAAACCATTTTGCGATCTATCGGTAAAATAACTGAAGTCATTACAAATGGTAAGATTTTAGAAACACATGAAGGTAATCCTCTAGATTTTGTAAAAGAATATCAAGATAGATTTAGGGCAGCTCCATTGCCAGGAGTATTGCGTTTTTGTGGTGGACTGGCCGGGTATTTTGCCTATGATGTTGTTAGAAACATCGAGCCTTGTTTAGGAGCAGCAGTAAAACCATTCCCGGAAGGAATGGAAGAAGGCACACCTGATATAATGTTATTACATATAGACGAATTGGCTGTTGTTGATAATCTAGCAGGACGTATTTATCTAATAGTATATGCCGATCCTAATAAACCAGAAAGCTACTCAAAAACACAAAAAAGATTGGCAGAATTAAAGACTAGATTAAAAAAACCTATAGAGACACCTTATTCTCATAACAGTATGCAAACTAATGAGAAACGAAATTTCACTAAAAAAGATTATATTTCAGCTGTAATCAAAGCTAAAGAATATATCGAAGCAGGAGATTTAATGCAAGTAGTGATTGGACAAACAATTACTAAATCATTCAGAGATAATCCTCTATCGCTGTATAGATCTTTGAGATCAATAAATCCTTCTCCATATATGTATTTCTGGAACTTTGATGATTTTCAAGTTGTCGGATCATCACCAGAAATATTAGTTAGGCAAGAAAAGATTATAACTAACGGAATAAAAAAATCACAAATTACAATAAGACCACTAGCAGGAACTAGAAAGAGAGGCGGCACTCATGAGCAAGATCTTGAATTAGAAAAATCTCTTAAATCTGACACCAAAGAAATTGCCGAGCATGTAATGCTTATTGATTTAGCTAGAAATGATATAGGTCGTGTCTCTGAAATTGGAACTGTAAAAGTTACTGATACTATGACTATAGAAAGATACTCACATGTTATGCACTTAGTGTCTAATGTTACAGGAATATTAAAATCAAATATGGGTAATATGGATGTTTTAAAAGCAGCATTTCCAGCTGGAACGCTAACAGGAGCACCTAAAATACGAGCAATGGAAGTAATAGATGAATTAGAACCAGTAAGGAGAGGAGTATACGGTGGA
The DNA here is from genome assembly GCF_000340865.1 of Candidatus Kinetoplastibacterium oncopeltii TCC290E. Classification (NCBI taxonomy): domain Bacteria; kingdom Pseudomonadati; phylum Pseudomonadota; class Betaproteobacteria; genus Candidatus Kinetoplastidibacterium; species Candidatus Kinetoplastidibacterium stringomonadis. The sequence goes on along the minus strand of NC_020299.1, from coordinate 43,186 downwards.
GCAGCTGGATACATAAGCTACAACGGAGAAATGGATGTTGCTATAGCTATACGTACTGGAATTATTAAAAATGGAATACTATATGTTCAATCTGCTGCGGGAATAGTAGCGGACTCTGATCCTGAATTAGAATGGGCTGAAACTGAAGCCAAAGCTAGAGCAATACTTAGAGCTGCAGAACAGGTACAGAATGGTTTAGATTAACATAAATTAAACTATTATAAACTTTAGGGATAAAATAATGCTTTTAATGATAGATAACTATGACTCATTCACATATAACATAGTTCAATATTTTGGAGAACTTGGAGAAGAAGTATGTGTATATAGAAACGATGAAATTAATATTCAAAGTATCTATGATCTAAAACCAGATAGAATATGCATATCTCCAGGACCTTGCTCTCCTATTCAAGCAGGAATTAGTATATCTACTATATTAGAATTTTCTAAAAAACTTCCTATATTAGGTATATGTTTAGGACACCAGGCTATAGGTGAAGCATTTGGTGGAAATATTATTAGAGCTAATAATGTCATGCATGGAAAAACAATAAAATTGTCACACAATAGTCTTGGAATTTTTAATAGTATACCATCACCATATACAGTAATAAGATACAACTCATTAACTATAGACCCTTCGACGTTACCTGAATGCCTGGAAGTTACTGCAACAGCTCCTGATGGTGATATCATGGGTGTAAGACATAGAAAACTACCAATCTTCGGTGTTCAGTTTCATCCAGAATCAATACTTAGTGAACATGGATACCAGTTATTAAAAAATTTTCTTATGATAAATTAGAATCGGAGGATAATACGTGTCTATTACTGTGACTGAAGTATTAACTAGATGTATAGAACATAGAGAAATATTCCATGATGAGATGTTCAGTTTGATGAGCATGATGATAAATGGAGAACTATCCCCACAACTATCAAGCGCAATACTTATAGGCTTAAGAGTCAAAAAAGAAACTATTGATGAAATAACAGCTTCTGCTTTAGCATTGCGAGAATTCTCTAAACAAGTGCCTATTAAAAATAGAGAAAATCTTTTGGATATGTGTGGTACTGGAGGAGATGGTAGTCAAACTTTTAATATATCTACTGCTGCTATGTTTGTTGCAGCTGCTGCAGGAGTAAGAGTAGCAAAACATGGTAATCGTGGCGCATCCTCCTCTTCTGGAAGTGCAGATGTTTTAGAAGAACTAGGAGTAAATATAGAATTAGAACCATTAAATATTATTGAGTGTATAGAAAATACAAGAATAGGATTTATGTTTGCGCCTTTACATCAAAAAGCAATGGACAATATTTCTATAGTTAGAAAAGAAATTGGTGTTCGTACAATATTTAATATATTAGGACCACTGACTAATCCAGCATGTGCAGCTAATCAACTAATGGGAGTTTTCCATCCTGATTTAGTAGGCATTCAAGTTAGAGTATTAAAAAAACTTAAATCTAGCCATGTACTAACTATATATGGTAAAGAAGGAATGGATGAAGCTGCATTGGGTAGTGCAACAATGGTCGGAGAATTAAAAAATGGGATAATAACAGAGTACGAAATTCATCCTGAAGACTATAATATACCAATGGCATCTAACCGAAATATCAAAGTATCAAACAGAGCAGAATCGGCCCAGCTTATACTAGATTCTTTAAACAATGTTGATGGATCTGCTAGAGACATTGTTGCATTAAATGCTGGACTTGCAATATATGCAGGTAATAAAGCTAATAATATTAAACAAGGTGTCTCATTAGCTTTTGAAGTCATAAAAAATGGATCAGCAAGAGATAAATTAGAAGAATTTAGAGCCTACACTAGGAAGTTCTCAAAATGAATGACATTTTAAATAAAATTGTTCTTAAGAAAAAAGAAGAAATATCAATAGCAAAACAAAAAAACAGCAGTTCTATTCTCATTGAAAAAATATGTGAGCAAGATCCAACTAGAGGTTTTGCTGATGCAATAGAAAAAAAGATTAAACAAGGATCACCAAGTATTATAGCAGAGATAAAAAAAGCTTCACCATCTAAAGGAATACTCAGAAATGATTTCGATCCAGAAAAATTTGCTATAACCTACGCTAAAAATGGGGCGACTTGCATATCGGTATTAACTGACTTAGAGTTCTTTAAAGGATGTTGTGAAGACCTTCGTAAAGCTAGATCTGCTTGTATTTTACCTATTTTGCGTAAAGATTTTGTAATAGATGAATATCAAGTTTTAGAAGCACGTTCAATAGGATCAGATTGCATATTGTTAATAGTATCTATACTTGATATGAAGCAATTAATAGATTTAGAAGCCACCGCAATGGAATTAGGGATGGATGTACTGGTAGAAACACATACAGAACGTGAAATTGATATGGCACTACAACTTAAAACAAAACTTATCGGAATCAATAATAGAAATCTTGGAAGTTTCCATACTGATATAAATAATACATTAAATCTAAAGAAGTATGTACCAAGCGAAAGAATAATAATTACAGAAAGTGGATTTTCTTCAAAAGAAGATATAGAAATAATGAGAAAATCAAATATAAATGCATTCTTGATTGGAGAAACTCTTATGAAATCCATAGATCCAGGACAGAAATTAAGTGAACTAATATTTTGATATAAATATTTACTCCACTGTTACACTTTTCGCTAAATTTCTTGGTTTATCAACATCTGTTCCACGTATGCATGCAGTATGATAGGCCAACAATTGTAATGGAATAGTATGTAAAATCGGTGATAGCATACCATAATTTTCAGGCATTCTTATTAGGTGTATGCTATCATCGTTAATCTTACTATCAGCATCGGCGAAAACATATAACTTTCCACCCCTTGCCTGGACTTCTTGCATATTGGATTTTAACTTTTCTAGCAATATATCCTTTGGTGCAACCACTACAACAGGCATATTATCAGTAACCAAAGCTAGTGGACCATGTTTTAATTCTCCAGCTGGATATGCTTCTGCATGTATATAACTAATTTCCTTCATTTTTAAAGCACCTTCAAGTGCTATTGGATAGTGCATTCCTCGACCAAGGAATAAAGCGTTTTCCTTATTAGCAAAATGATTAGCCCAACTGATTACTAAAGGCTCCAGATCTAAAACAGAAGATAAAGCCGCTGGCAAATGACGCAAAGCTTTCAAAAAGGTTATTTCGTTATCTTTACTCAAAATGGAACGATTTTTTGCAAGAGTGATAGATAACAAGAACAATACTGATAACTGTGTCGTAAAGGCTTTTGTTGATGCAACTCCAATTTCTATACCTGCTCTAGTTATGTAACAGAGCTTGCACTCTCTAACTATGGCACTGGTTGGAGAATTGCATATGGCCATATTATAATTCATACCTAAGGAAATGGAATGTTTGAGTGCTGATAAAGTATCAGATGTTTCACCGGATTGAGATATTACTAATACCAGAGACTTTGGATTCACAACACTATCCCTGTAGCGATACTCACTGGCAATCTCAACAGAAACTCTGATTTTAGCAATAGATTCTATCCAATATTTTGCAGTCATACCTGCATAGTAGCTAGTACCACAGGCAATTATTAGAACAGAATCTATATCTCGAAATATTTCTATAGACTCGATACCAAAAATATCTTCTGATAATGCATTCACTTCTTGTAAAGTATCTGCAACAGCCCTAGGCTGCTCAAATATTTCTTTTTGCATATAATGGCGATAAGCTCCTAATTCTACAACACCCATAAAGCTGCTTTTTGGATATTTTTTTCTATTTACTGGAACATTATAAGAATCTAAAATTAGAAAATTATTGCATTGTATATCAACTATATCCCCATCATCTAAGTATATTACCTCATTAGCTTTACCTGATATTGCTAGAACATCAGAAGCTAGAAAATTTTCATTATCACCTATACCTAATACTAAAGGAGCCCCCTTGCAAGATCCTATTATTCTATATGGCTCATCTGTACAAAAAACAGCTATGGCATATGTCCCAGTTAATAGTTTAGTAACTTTTTGAACAGTTCTAAAAATATCACCATCATAATTATAATTTATAAGATGGACTAAAACTTCTGTATCTGTCTGACTTTCGAAGGCATATCCAGATTTTTGTAGTTTTACTCTTAGTTCATCATAATTTTCAATTATACCGTTATGAACTAAAGCAATCCTTGGTTTTCCAGAATCAAGATTAGAAAAATGAGGATGAGCATTATGCGTAGATGGCATCCCATGTGTTGCCCATCTTGTATGAGCTAAACCAATACAACCATATAGACTGTTCTCTATTATCTGTTTACTTAAATCAGAAACTCTTTTCATGCTACGAACCCTTCTCAGGTTCTTTTTACCGTAAATTGCAATACCACAAGAATCATAGCCTCTATATTCTAAACGTGATAAACCGTCAATCAACATAGCAGTTACATCTTTACAAGAAACAGCGCTTATAATGCCACACATAATGATTACTCCAGATAATCAATATATAAAAAACCATATAATGAAATATATCATATTCAGATCTATAGATAAGGATACTATTAATAAATATAAAACAGCAATAAATATGAAAATAATATTATTTTCATATTTAAAAAATTAAAAGATTTTAAAATTAATTGCAAAGCGATGTCTTTACTTAAATAAGTACAATCATCAAGACAACAGTGAAATTAACAAACAATTATATTTTTGATTATTATAATAATAAAGCACTTCAGTTTTTCTTGAAACATATAAATATATAGTCAATATGAGAGCTAAAATAATTACTACAACACATATAAAATATATTTATATGTACATTACAAATCAATTAAGTTGTCAATTCTTCTTTGGTCTCTTCCAATTAACTACAGTTTTCTGTCTAACTCTGGCTAATGTTAACTGATCTGCTGGAGCATCATCAGTCAATGTTGTTCCTGCTCCAATAGTTGCACTTTCTCCTACTTTGATAGGAGCTATTAATTGAGATCCAGATCCTATAAAAGCATTATCTTCTATAATTGTGCGAAATTTATTTACTCCATCATAATTACAAGTAACAACTCCTGCTCCTATATTAACATTTGAACCAATATTAGAATCTCCGATATAAGAAAGATGACTAGCTTTACTGTTATTTCCAAAATTTGTATTTTTTATTTCTACAAAATTGCCTATCTTAGAGTTACTTTTTATATAGGAACCTTTACATAACTTAGCAAACGGACCTATTGCAACATTACTCTCCATAATGCTATTACTTATATGACTATAGGCTTCTATTCGAGTATTTTTCTCTATGGTTACATCTCGCAAAACACAATATGGCCCTATATGAACATCATTTCCCAATTCAACTACTCCTTCAAAAATACAGCCAACGTCTATAAAAACATCTCGACCAAATTTTAAAGAACCGCGAACATCAAAACGACGAGGATCAGATAAGGTTAATCCTTTAGACATATAATTTTTAGCTTGTTCATATTGATATATTCTTTCAATATTTGCTTGCTGAATATGATCATTAATCCCCAGAACTTCCCAAGAATCATTTGGAGAAACAGATCCGACTATTACTCCATCATCAACAGCAATTTTTACTAAATCTGTGAGGTAATACTCTCTCTGTTCGTTATTATTAAATATAATGCCTATCCACTTTTTTAGTTTCTCTGTCTGAATTGCGACAATACCAACGTTAACCTCGGTTATGGCTAGCTGTTCACAATTAGCCTCTTTATGCTCCACTATCTGAACAATATCACCAAATTCATTACGAATGATTCGACCGTAGCCATAAGGATTATCAGATATACTAGTCAGTATAGAGATACCAGCATGACAAGAGTCTAATAATGATCTTAATGTTCTAACATTAACTAATGGAACATCACCATATAAAATAAGTGTATTACTATCATCATTATCGAAGGAAGAGATCATAGGGATAGCACACATAACGGCATGAGCCGTTCCTAATTGAGATTCCTGCAACACAAAATTTAAATCATTATTTTTTATGCATGATTTAACAAGATCAGCTTCATGACCTAAAACAACTGTTATAGAATCAGGATTAAGATTTTTCGCACTTTCTATTACATACTCCAACATAGGACGACCTGCAAATGTATGTAAAACTTTAGGAATTTTTGATTGCATCCGCTTTCCAGATCCAGCGGCGAGTATAATAATATTTAGCATAAAAATCATTTAGATGGTTGATGGAGTATGAAATGATACCTAAAAATTACAGGCAATTTAAATAACAAAGTAAACGATAAATAAGCAAAATACTTACCACGAATACAATAATAAATCTATGTTAAATTATAAATATGAACAACAGATCTATCAACGAAATTAATAAGTTAAGAGATATTTTTTGTGAGCTATGTGCTCCATTAAACCATGAAAACGAGACTAACTTCCTAATTGTTACTATTAACAAAAAAGAATCAGGAATTTAACGCATGGAAACATGTGAAATATTGCAACAACACGGATTAGGTTTTATTAAAAATAATAAATTTCAAATTGGTCATGACATGATAAATAAGAATGATCTGGAAGAAGTGTTAATGAATATAACTCAAATATTAAAATCTAAATATGATATCAAAAAATGGAACAAAGAACTTTTAGATATCATAGGCCCAAATTATGAAAAATTAGGATATATAGAACGTTCTGCTGCTCGCTTGCTAGGTTTCAAGACCAGATCAGTCCATATGAATTCTTGGTTAAATAATAAGGAATTATGGATTTCAAAAAGATCTTCTAAAAAAGCTATAAATCCAGGAAAACTAGAAACAATAGTTGGAGGATTAGTTAGTAAAGGAGAAAATCTAGAACAGGCTCTATCCAGAGAATGCTATGAAGAAGCAAATTTAATTGAAAATGACATTATGGTAAAAGGAAATCTTTGTAAAATTTTCGATATAAAAAAAATCACTGACGAAGGTTATCAAGTAGAAGAACTTATAAGCAGAGCTGTTATTTTAAAAAAAGACTTTTATCCAATAAATAATGATGGAGAAGTAGATTTTTTTCAAAAAATAATGATAGAAGAAATAACCCCTAAGCTATTATCCGATAATTTTACAATAGAATCATCCATAATAATATTATCGGATATTATAAAATTTATAACGATAAAGAATTATTTAAATACTAATCTGAACTAATATTGTTATAATTGGATCTCTGCCTCCAGGTATCTATCGCTATTCTTCTCTGATTAACCACACTCTCTATACGATATCTGAGCTCTGAATCTTTTTCTAATAAAACACTAAGATCTTTAGAATTTAGCAAAAGTAACTTGCTATACCCAAGGGAAGTAACCTTTAGTACTAATGGATCTTTGCCAAATAAATCTAATTCTCCAAAAAACTCGCCACTGCCTAACTCAACAACAGTATCATCAGGCAAATGCATAACTACAGCTCCAGAAGCAACAAAGTACATTTCTCTACCTTGTTTCCCTTTTGTTATCACTATTTGATCTGGTAGAGCTAATCTAGGTTTTAATAGCCTACATATAGATTTAAGAGAATTAAGGCTAAGATCATGAAATAACGGCACTTTTTTTATTAGCTCAGCAGCACTTAACTCAATGTCAAGAGGTGGATGTCTATCTATATAATGCCAACGAGAATGTGATTTCTCCATCAAATCATCGTAAACCTCTCCGCTGATTAAGAATTTACTCAACATGTCACTATATCTTATACTCTCCAATTCCCTAGCAGCTCTTCCAAGATAAATTTCTTGTAGCCAAGTAGCATACAATGGATATTGTAAATTCATAGCTTGTAAAGCATTTTCTATAAGACCAAGTCGACGCTTATGTGCTTTTATTATAACATCGGTCGCTTCACTTCCTAAAATTGGAGAAACTTTTTCACTTGCAAACAATATCAATTTTTGTTCTATTGATCGTTTACTCATAAGATTAGCAAAGCGATAACCTAACTTCTCAGAAAGCCATTCGTTATAACCGAATATATTATGAAACCATAAAGCTACTCTAATCATTTTGGAATAACGCAAATCATTTTCGACGGCATACTCAAAACCATTTAAACCACCTATTCTAATTGCATCTTCCAAATACTCAGCACGTGATAATAGTGATTCAGCAACTCTCTCATCTACAATTTTTGCTTTTAATATGTCAAAAAGCATCTCTTCTTCTCTTTGAGCTAAAATTGCTAAACCGGCCGATACACGTTCTGATTTGCTCATTTGGGAAACAGGAACATCGTGTAATCTTGATAAACTAGACTTAAAGACAGCTTGTATGCGCTCTAAAGAATCTTGACCTATGTGCTCCGTCCTAGCAATATCTTCTATGTGAACCTGCAGCTCTTTTAATGTAACTCCTAGAACTTGATTTCTGATAGTAGTATCAATTAGAGATAGTTCATTTAGCTTTAAAACCCTTATTAAGGGCCTTAAAGTGACTCCATTAATAAATAGCGTCATAAGAACAAATCCGGTAGTAGCAATTGCAATAAAATGTCTTAATTCTTCTGGAACAGAATTATTTTCTGTAACTGCAAGAGCTAGAGCTAGAGAAACAGCACCTCTCAGCCCCCCCCATAACATCACTAACTTGTAAGGAAGATTAACTGTAGTGCCTAATCTTGTGATTCTCAGTATAGGAAGCAAGCCAAATATTACTACTGCCCTAGCAACAAGTGTAATAGCAAAAACTATAAGTATCAATATACAAGTCTGCAAGTTCAAAGTACCCATAAAACGAGGTATTAACATGGCAGAGAAAAGAAAAATTAAAGAATTAGCCCAAAAACCAAATTGTTCCCAAAACTTCGATAAATACTCAGAAGTTGTCGGAGACATTCTTGTACGGCCAGTAGATCCAACTACTAATCCAGATATAACTGTAGCAACAACACCAGAAACATTAAGATAGTGCTCAGAAATAAAAAAAGATAAATATGCTAATGTCAGTGTAAGTGTAATCTCAGCTGCATGAAAACCTCTTAGCCAAGTAAACAAGAAGCAAGCTGCTTTACCCATAACGTAACCAGCAAATCCACCACCAATAAATAGAATGACAAAATCATTTACTATATTTCTTATACACAGCTCGCCACTACCAGATAATACTGCTAATAATACTGTGTATAAAGCTATAGATGCTGCATCATTGAATAAACTTTCACCTTCTACTAATGTTGTTAGACGCTTTGGTGCTCCAACTTCTCTAAAAATACCAACTACGGCTACAGGATCTGTTGTAGCTACAATAGATCCTAGTAAAAGACATGCTACTAAACCATAAGAGGATATAGCATTAATAGTAAATCCTACTACTATAGTACAAACGATAACAGCAACAATTGCCATCATTAATATTGGGCCAATATCATCTAATAATCTTCTTACATTCATTGATAGTGCAGTCTCAAATAATAAGACAGGTAGAAAAACCATCAGAAAAGTTTCAGAAGAAATTTCTAGAGATCCTAGGGAATCTAGAAAATCAGCCACAACAAATGGGGCCCAACTATGCGGACCATAAACTAATATGCCTAAAATGCATCCAACAATCGCTAAGATAACAGAATATGGAAGCTTAATACGCACAGACAAAGGAGACAGAAAACATACTAATGTTAATAAACCTGTCAATCCAAAAACTATAAAACCAACATTCATGAACTAAGCTTCCTAACTATAAATAAAATTTTACTAAATTAGAAATTAAATAAAATGAGCATCATTTCAACAAGAAGCTTTTCATTTTTTTCATAGCAGCTGATTCTATTTGACGAACTCTTTCAGCTGAAATTCCAAACTCGTCTGCTAATTCTTGTAAAGTATGATTATTTTCGTCTTGCAACCAGCGCGATTCTACTATTTTGCGCGAACGACCATCCAAAATTTCTAACGCTTTTTTTAAGCCAACCGATTGCATAAGATCATAATTTCTCTTATGTAAAATATTATCTGGCTCATCCTTAGACTCAAATAAATATTCAGAGGGATGGTAACTATCATCTCCATCTTCTTTAGAGTCTATTGGAATATCACATCCAGAGAGACGAGTTTCCATCTCCCTTATATCCTCGCTACGAACGTTTAGACTAGTTGCTATCCTATCTATCTGGGCTGAGTCTAGATAGTTACCGTTAGATCGCATGCTACGCAAATTAAAAAATATTTTACGTTGAGCTTTTGTAGTTGCAATCTTCACTAGGCGCCAATTTCTTATAACAAATTCGTGTATCTCTGCTTTTATCCAGTGGACTGCAAATGACATAAGACGTACTCCTCTTTCCGGGTCAAAACGCCTTATAGCCTTCATTAATCCAATATTTCCTTCCTGTATCAAGTCAGCATGTGGCAGACCATAGCCTAGATATTGCCTGGCAACAGATATTACCAAACGTAAATGAGAGAGCACCAATTCTTTAGCAGCCCTCAAATCACCCGTATCTCTCAAACAGCGAGCCAATTCCACTTCGCGATCAGCTGTAAGAACAGGCATTCTATTAGCATTGGCAATATAGGCTTCTATAGTTCCAATACCGCTGAGACTGAAAGAATCTAAAGCTAATGAGGTGCTAGAAGAATGTGTTAAAAAACTACCGTTAGATTCAGTCATAATTACACCTCTAGACTAACTATAAAATTACCTAATACTGTAAATGTAGTGTACCATTGCAGATTTTAGCAGGTTTTTTACAAAACCCATATGTTTTAAATCAAGGCTAGATACCAATCAGATATAGCTGGTCAGGATACATTATTTATATAAAATTTGCAAAAATTAATAAACATTAATTCCAATCTGCTATTATTAGCTCAAAACATTAATTATATATTGTTAATTATGCATGATAGTGCCAACCTCGTTAATTAAACAATCATTAAGATTTTTATGAAAAAAGATAATGAGATTATATTATCCATACAAGACTTAACAGTTGGGTATGGAAAATCTATAATATTGAACAACATATCTATGGATATACGCAAAAAAGAAATTATTGCAATAATGGGTAGCTCTGGATCAGGGAAAACTACTTTATTTAAGTCAATAACAAATCAGATACCAATTATTAGTGGAAATATAAAAATATTTGACCAAGATATAAGTTCATTGCCAGAAAAAGATCTTAAAAATCTAAGAAAAAAAATGGGTGTATTGCTTCAACATGGAGCGCTATTTACTGATCTAAACGTATTCGATAATGTAGCATTCCCTTTAGTAGAACTTACAAAAAAATCTACTGAAGAAATAATAAATATAGTTTTAGAAAAACTGAACTCAGTTGGTTTAAGAGCAGCGGCTCATATGCCAGTAACAAATTTATCAGGTGGAATGACCAAAAGAGTTGCTTTAGCAAGGGCAATTGCATTGGACCCTTGGATTATGTTATATGATGAACCATTTTCTGGATTGGATCCAATTTCAATGGGAGTAATAGCAAAACTTATAAAAGAATTGTCTAACACTCTACAATGTGCTTCTATATTAATTACACACGAAATGCAAGAGTCTTTTAGGATAGCAGATAAAATAAATATAATTGGAAATGGCTCTATAATAGCATCAGAATCACCAGAATCGTTATCTAGGTCGGAAGATCCTTTTGTTAAACAATTTGTAAACGGATCTACTAAAGGACCGGTGCCGTTTGATTATCCTGAAACTGATGATTTCAAAGAATGGCTATTAAAACTAAGGCAACAAACATGATTCAATTAAACAAAATTATAAATCGTGCTCATGCATTTACCTTAAATACAGGAAAATTATGCTGTTTATTGTGTAAAATAGTCATCAGAAGTAATTTTACAAAAAAAAAGACAAATTTGATCATAGATCAGATTTATCTGATAGGTAATAACTCTGTTTTAATAATCTCAATTTCTGGATTGTTTGTGGGATTTGTATTAGGACTTCAAGGTTATTTGATGCTTAGTAAATTTAGAGCTGAAGATACTCTTGGTTTGATGGTAACTGTATCATTAACAAGAGAACTAGGACCTGTAGTTACAGCACTTCTTTTTGCTGGAAGGGCAGGCACATCAATGACAGCAGAGATAGGATTAATGAAATCTGGTGAGCAAATATTAGCAATGGAGATAATGGCAATTGATCCAATAGAGAGACTGTTAATTCCACGTTTTTGGGCAGGAATATTATCTATGCCAGTATTAGCCGTAATATTTTCAACGGCTGGTATTATAGGAAGTTGGTTTGTAGGAGTCATGGTTGTAGGTATAGATTCTGGTCTTTTCTGGTCACAGATTCAATGCGGATTTGATATATACTCTGATATTATATATGGAACTATATTTAAGAGTTTAATTTTTGGTCTGTCTACAGTTGCAATTTCATTAAATGAAGGATGGCAATGTAAACCTACTCCTGATGGAATCTCAAAAGCTATAACCAGGACAGTTGTAATAGGATCCCTACTTGTGTTTCTACTAGATTTTTTTATGACCTCTATATTATTCGTAAACTAACTTTTTAATTATGATGAACTCTAAAACTGAATTTTTGGTTGGTTTGTTTGTTGTTGTCGGAATAGCATCGCTATTTTTTCTTGTTCTACAAACAAATAATTTAAGAAATAAGACTTTTACATCGACCTATATAGTTAAAGCTAATTTTGACAATATTGGCTCTCTTAGAATAAATTCGCAGGTAAAAAGTTCTGGTGTCACCATAGGTAGAGTAAAAAATATATCACTAGACACAAAATCTTTTCTTGCCAATGTTACTATGAATATAAACAAGAAATATCTATTACCTGTAGATACTTCTGCCTCTATATTAACATCTGGTTTACTTGGTGAACAATATATAGATATTAATCCAGGCAATGAAGAAGAAAATATTAAACATTTAGGATGCATAGTATATACTCAGGGTTTTATATCTATCGAACAATTGATGAGCAAATTCTTATATAGTTCTAATGAAAAGAACATAATTGGATTATCTGCAAATGATTCTGAGCAGTTTGCTTATTAGTAAATATCATTTTCATAACAAAAAACTCAATGAATAAAAGAAATATCTCTGCCCTTATTGTACTATCATTTTCTCTTCTATTATCAGCTTGCAGTACAGTCACATTTAATCAGAAAAATGAATTTAAATATGAATCTTCAGAGAAGATAAATAGGTTTTTTTTTAAAATCAACCAGAATGTTGATAATTTTGTCTTTATTCCAATAGTTAGCTACTACAACTTAATCATTCCGGAAGCTATAAGAGATTGTATGCATAATGCATTGGATAACACAAATAATATAAACTCAGCTTTTAATAGTATACTTCAGGGTAACTGCCATGATGCTATTAATACATTGGGAAGGTTTATGTTTAATACAACTATGGGTATATGCGGATGTTTTGATGTTGCTTCTAAAAACGGATTAGAAAAAATACAAAATGACTTTGGAACAACCTTAGCAGTTTGGGGAGTAAAAACTGGACCTTATATTGTGCTGCCATTAATTGGTCCTAGTAATTTACGTGATAGCGCAGGAGTTTTTTTTGATTTATTATCAAATCCAATAAACATACTACCATGTGGTACATCATGTAAAATCAGCTTTGCTTCTTTACTTGCCTTAGATTCTAGGGCAAATCTTCTATACGCAACAGATTTGTTAAATAATATTGCAATTGACCCTTATACATTAATAAGAGACTCATATATGGGAAAAAGAACCATGATTAACAAATATGCAGATGATACAGATGTACCTGATTATGAGAATTGAACAAAATATTTGCTAAAAGGAAAAATACAGCATGTTTCTTTCATCAGATAAAAATATAAAAAAAATAATATTTTTTTTATATTTTATTTCAATAATATTGCTACCTAATAAATCATATTCCCAAAATAATAATGTCAACAACCCAGATAATTTTATAACTAATGTTACAAATCTTGCTTTAATAGAGATACAAAAAACAATAGAATCAGGCATAAATGATTTGGAAAGTATTAACGTGGTGGTCGATAACTATATACTTCCTCACGTTGATTTTTTTAAAACTACTAAGCTAACAGCTGGTAAAAACTGGAAAACAGCTTCTGAAGAACAAAAAAAAGCCTTGATAAAAGCATTCCGTAATACACTAATCAAAACATATAGGAGCGCCTTTAGTTTAATATCAAAAAATACAAAAATAAAAGTGTTTCCATATCGTGGAGAAGCAAAATCTAATGACGCTATAATAAAATCACTAATACAACAAAGTAATGGAAAGCAGATACAGATCAACTACAGGCTAACAAAACATGGAAATACCTGGAAGATTTATGATGTAAGTATTGAAGGAATGTGGTTGATAGAGAGTTATCGCAATCAATTTAACAATGAAATTCATAGTAATGGTATAAATGCCCTCATAGAAAAATTAAATAAAATTCATAAATAACAACAATCCTGTTTATCTATTTAAAAAAATATATGTTTTCAATATCTATAGAACAATTATGTAAGGCTTATACGCCTAAAGGTAAATCTAGCAAAAAAACTCAGGCTTTGGATAATATTAACCTACAAATCAAACCTGGGGAATTTTTCGGACTCCTTGGGCAAAATGGCGCTGGCAAAACTAGTCTTATTTCTATATTATCCGGACTTTCTTTTCCTACCTCTGGTAAAGTTAATATATACGGTCATGATGTTGTAAGAGATTATCGAAAGGCAAGAAATCTAGTAGGTACTGTCCCACAGGAATTAGTATATGATCCATTTTTTACTGTAAGAGAGACACTATTTATACAATCAGGATATTTTGGGATAAAATCAAACGAATTATGGATAGAAGAGTTACTTGATAATTTATCTCTTACTGACAAAGGAGATCATGATATGAGATCTCTATCTGGAGGAATGAAGAGAAGAGTATTAATAGCACAAGCACTTGTACATCGTCCTCCAATAATAATATTAGATGAGCCAACAGCTGGTGTAGACATAGAACTACGTCACACATTATGGAAATTTATGTCACGTCTAAATAAGGAAGGACATACTATTCTATTAACTACACATTATATTGAAGAAGCTGAGGATATGTGTAATCGTATTGCTATTCTGAAATCAGGAAATCTAATAGCGTTAGATGAAACAAAAAATATAATATCAAGATTTGGAGGAAAGAATCTTGAAGAAGCTTTTGTAAAGATTATTGATTGCAATGAATTATCATCTATCAATAAGGAAATATAAGATAGTCATGGAATTTAAATTTAAAAACCATAAAAGCAAAGATATGACAATAGAACCAAAAAAAAATATGATCGGTTTTATCACTTTATTGAAGAAAGAGATACTACGTTTTTATAAAGTCTTCTTTCAAACTGTAGCAGCACCGGTTACCACTTCGCTTTTATATTTGTTAGTGTTTAATCAAATATTACAAGATCGAGTAGCTTTCAATAATGTGCCTTATACTAGCTTCATAATCCCAGGACTAATAGCTATGAGCATGATGCAAAATTCTTTTTCTAATACATCCTCGTCATTAATCCAAAGTAGAGTTACTGGTAGTATAATTTTCATGTTACTTTCACCAATGTCTCATGTAGAAATATTTTTTGCATACGTACTCGCTGCGGTAGTAAGAGGACTAGCTGTTGGAATTTTCGTATGGCTTTTTTCTATTGCCATTCATCCTATCGGTGCTGTAAATTACATATGGATAATTATATTTGCTTTACTAACATGTAGTATAATGAGCGTTCTTGGGATGATTGCTGGTATATATTCTGAAAAATATGATCAGTTAGCTATGTTTCAAAACTTCTTAATAGTACCTTCTACTTTTCTGTCAGGAGTGTTCTACTCCGTACATACATTACCAGAATTTTGGCAAAAAATATCATATTGTAACCCTATGTTTTATATGATAGATGGATTTCGCTATGGCTTTTTTGAAAAATCTGACACTTCTCCTTATATAAGCTTCGCAATATTAATATCTGTACTTATATTTTTATCTATTTTTGCTTTACGCCTTATGTCTACCGGCTATAAATTAAGGTCATAATAATAAAGATATAGTACATTAATACTATAAATAGCCAATTTTTCGATATTAGGGCTAAGAAATAACAACATAAAAAGATTTATCATGGTTTCAATGGAAGAAGAATTACAAATCATCGGGGGCTCAGAGCTTGAAGGAGATGTGATCATCTCTGGTGCTAAAAATGCTGCATTACCAATTTTATGTGCGGGATTACTAACATCAGAAACAATTTCGCTGAGCAATGTACCTGATCTTCATGATGTCGATACAACTATTAATTTATTGAGCCATCTTGGCTCAACAACCAAAAGACATACTAAGAATGAAGTATCTATTATGTCAAATAAAATAGAAAACTTAAAAGCTCCATACGAGCTCGTTAAGGCAATGAGGGCATCTATTTTGGTTCTTGGTCCACTTTTAACTAGGTTTGGAGAAGCTATTGTTAGTATGCCAGGGGGATGTGCTATAGGACAGAGACCAGTAGATCAGCACATAAAATGTTTATCTGCATTAGGGGCTGATATACGTATAGAGCATGGCTTTGTTATAGCTAAGTCAAGAAAACTTAAAGGAACTTTGGTTCGTCCAGATGTAGTAACAGTAACTGGAACTGAAAATATCATAATGGCGGCTACTCTTGCTGAAGGTGAAACAATTATAGAGAATGCTGCTTGTGAACCAGAAGTAGTAGATTTGTCTAATATGCTCATAAAGATGGGTGCTAACATAAAAGGACACGGCACAAATAGAGTAATTATACACGGAGTTGATAGGTTATATGGAGCAAAACATAAAATAATACCTGATAGAATTGAAGCTGGAACTTTTTTATGTGCTCTAGCTGCAACAGGTGGTAACATAAAAATAAAAGGTATTAATCCTAATGATATGTTAGCTACTATAGATAAGATAAGACTATCTGGAGTTACAGTAAAACAAGATGATGGAAATTTGATATGCAGCATCAGTAAAAGACCTAAGTCTGTAGATATCGTAACACGTGAATATCCTGGCTTAGCAACTGATATGCAAGCACAATTCATGGCTCTCAATAGTATTTCGCATGGCACTTCGATGATAGTTGAAAATATATTTGAAAACAGATATCTTCATGTACAAGAACTCAATAGATTAGGAGCTGATATAACAATCAATGGTAATTTTGCTACAGTTCGTGGAGTTGATTTTCTTTCTGGAGCAACTGTAAAAGCTACAGACTTAAGAGCATCAGCAAGTTTAGTTATAGCTGGATTGGTTGCCCAAGGGAAAACAACCATAGAACAAATTTATCATCTGGATCGTGGTTATGAGAATATGGAATTGAAACTTCAAAAGCTAGGAGCTAATATTAAACGAGCTATCAATAGGAATGAAGAATGAAAGAAACTATAAACAAAAGCATTACATTGGCTTTGTCCAAAGGAAGAATCTTTGAAGACACTATGCCTCTGTTGGCAGAAGCAGGTATAAAAGTAAGTGAAAGCCCTGAGAAATCTCGTAAGCTAATAATACAAACTAGTGATACTAATCTAAGAATACTTATACTAAGGGCGTCAGATGTTCCTACTTACGTTCAGTATGGTGCTGCAGATTTAGGAATTGCTGGCAAAGATGTGCTTATAGAACACTCTGCACAACAACCGGGTGGATTATATCAACCAATAGACCTAAATATAGCTAGATGCCGCTTAGCAGTTGCTGTAAGACAAGATTTTAATTATAAAGATGCTGTTAAGCAAGGATCTAGGTTACGTGTGGCTACAAAGTACATTCAATCTACAAGAGAACATTTTGCATCGAAAGGTGTATATATTGATTTAATAAAATTGTATGGGTCAATGGAATTGGCTCCTATTGTTGGGCTTGCTGATGCTATTGTTGACGTTGTTTCGACTGGAGATACACTCAAAGCTAATGGCTTAATTGCAGTAGAAGATATAATGCCTATATCTTCTAGGCTAATAGTCAATCAAGCATCATTAAAAAATCGTAGGGAATTTTTGCAGCCACTTTTAAATGCATTTTCTCGCGCTACTAATTCGTATGAATAAATTATCCCTAATTTCTTGCTAAACTAAAAAGTATCAATAATATGAATACGATCAAACGTCTTGATTCCCTGGATAAAAATTTCAGTTCTTCTCTATCTTCTATACTAGAGTTCGAATCTAGCGAAGATGAATCAATTGAAAAAACTGTACATTCAATACTAAAAGATATAAAGAATGATGGTGACAAAGCTTTATTGAATTACACTAGAAAATTTGACAGACTTGAAGTTATTTATCCAGATGAATTAGAAATTCCAAAAGAGAAATGGATCAAAGCCCTTAATAATATTCCCAAAGAACAACGCAAAGCATTAGAAATTTCAGTTAGCAGGATTAAAGAATATCATGAAAAACAAATAGTATCTACTTGGAGCTATAAAGATTCAGATAATAATATACTTGGTCAAAAAATAACCCCTATAGACAAAGTCGGTCTGTACGTACCAGGGGGTAAGGCCTCATATCCATCGTCTGTTCTCATGAATGCAATACCTGCTAAAATAGCTGGTGTTCCGGAATTAATAATGGTATCTCCTACTCCAGATGGTCATATTAATAATATGGTTCTAGCTGCTGCTTCATTGGGCAGTGTAGATCGATTATTTGCTATAGGTGGTGCACAAGCTATAGGCGCCTTAGCATATGGCACAGAAACTGTGCCTAGAGTAGATAAAATAGTAGGACCAGGTAATTCTTACGTCGCATATGCAAAACGTAAAGTTTTTGGAACTGTTGGTATAGATATGATAGCTGGCCCTAGCGAAATATTGATTATATGCGACGGAAAAACACCAGCAGAATGGATTGCTATGGATTTATTTTCACAAGCAGAACATGATGAACTGGCTCAATCAATAATGCTATGTCCAGATTTAGATTTTATAGATGAAGTTGAAAATCAAATTAATAAACTACTTCCAAAAATGCCTAGATTTGATATCTTGAAGAAAAGTTTATCTAATAGGGGTGCACTTATTAAAGTAAAAGATTTGTCAGAGGCTTGTGATATAGCTAACATGATTGCTCCAGAACATCTAGAAATATCTACAGAAAATGCGAATGAACTAGTACCATTAATTAGACATGCAGGAGCAATATTTATAGGACGTTTTAGCTCAGAATCATTAGGCGACTATTGTGCCGGACCTAATCATGTACTACCAACATCTCGTACAGCAAGATTCTCATCCCCACTAGGATTATATGATTTTCAAAAACGTTCTAGCCTTATCAATATCTCAGAGAAGGGATCTATAAATCTAGGAAAAACAGCATCAATTCTAGCAAATAGCGAGGGATTGCAAGCTCATGCAGCCAGTGCTCAATATCGCATAGATGGAAAAAATCATGATAGAAGATAAAAAGCTCTTAGATATTATTAAAGTTACAGTTAGAGAAGATATACAAAGCATGACTGCTTACCCTGTGAGTAAATCAGCAAATTATATAAAACTGGATGCCATGGAATCACCATATGATTTACCAGAGGATATTCTTGAGCATATTATTACTAATTTAAGAAAAGTCAAACTAAATAGATACCCAAATACTGATAAATCTCAATTAATAAGAACTATAAAAAATAAGTTTAATATACCCGATGAATCTGATTTATTATTTGGAAACGGATCTGATGAGCTTATACACTTAATAATTCAAAGTTGCTGTAAACCAGGGGATACAGTTTTATCACCATCACCTTCTTTTGTATTTTTTGAAATGGCATCACAATTCAATCATGCAAAATTTATTAAGGTTAATCTTACTGATGATCTTCAATTAGATACAAGCAATATGCTAAAATCTATAAAACAACATTCGCCAAAAATTATATTTTTAGCCATGCCAAATAATCCAACTGGAGGATTATGGAATGACAATGATGTACTATCAATAATAAATATAGCTCCTGGATTAGTAATAATAGATGAGGCTTATTATGCTTTTAACAAAAAATCATGGATGAATCGCTTACATGAACTAAGCAATGTTTTAATCTTAAGAACTGTTTCGAAAATTGGTCTAGCTGGTATAAGATTCGGTTATCTAGCAGGTCATCCGAAATGGATAAATCAGATAAACAAAATACGACCTCCGTACAATATAAACGTTCTAACAGAATCGGTCATTCTTAGCATACTGGATAATAAACATATTTTAGATGAACATTCTAATCAAATTCTATTAAATAGAATAAAATTATCAGAATCATTAAAAAAACTAAATAATGTTAAAGTGTACGATTCTTATGGCAATTTTGTTTTAGTTAAATTTGATAAGAGCATATCTGCAACAAATGTTTTTAACGAATTGAAATTAAGTAACATATTAGTAAAAGATCTGTCTGATTCTCATGCTTTACTAAGCAATTGTCTGAGGTTATCTATTGGGACTAATTCTGAAAATGATCTACTAATCAAAACTATTTCGAAAATTATTTCTAAAAAATAACTATTATGCGTACAGCTCAAATTACACGCAATACAAATGAAACACAGATTAATTTATCAATTAATATTGACGGATCTGGCGATAAATCCATAGATACTGGAATACCATTCTTAGATCATATGATAGACCAAATATCTCGTCATGGATTAATTGATATAAGAATAAAATCTAATGGAGATTTACATATAGATGATCATCACTCAGTTGAAGATATTGGGATAACTTTGGGAATGGCGATTAAAAAGGCATTGGGCGATAAGGTTGGCATATCTAGATATGGTGAATCGTTTGTGCCTCTTGATGAATCACTATCTAGAGTAATTATAGATTGCTCCGGCAGGCCACATCTTGAATATAATGTTTTATTTACTAGGTCACATATTGGTAAATTCGATGTAGATTTAATAAGAGAATTTTTTCAAGGATTAGTTAACCATGCATTAATAACATTACATGTTGATAATATACGTGGTAGCAACTCACATCATCAATGTGAGTCCATATTTAAAGCATTTGGAATAGCATTGCGGAAAGCAATAACCAAAGATGCACGAATGTCTGGAATTATGCCATCTACTAAAGGCGTATTATAAATTATATAAACTTAATAAGAAACTCAAAGTGTCTAATATTGCTATTATTGATTTTGGAATGGGAAATCTTCATTCCGTAGCTAGAGCCATGCAATACGCAGCTCCAGAAGCTAAAATTAAAATTTGTAGTTCAGTTGCAGAGATAAAAAAAGCTGATAAATTAGTTCTTCCAGGTCAAGGAGCAATGCTAGACTCCATGAAAAATCTCGAAAAGCTAGATTTAATAGACTTAATTAAAAACTCTATTTCAGAAAAACCTCTATTAGGTATTTGCGTAGGTGAACAAATGCTGTTTGATTATAGTTTGGAAAATGGAAATATTAAATGTCTCGGATTATTAAAAGGATCTGTAAAACAATTTAGTGGTGAACATTTTTTCAATTCTGATAATTTGCAAGGAAAGTGCAATGCCAAACTACTGAAAGTTCCACATATGGGATGGAATAAGGTTCATCAAAAACAAGATCATTTTTTGTGGAAAGATATACCTCAAGATGTTCATTTTTACTTTGTTCATAGTTACTATGTTTGCCCAGAAGATGAAAATATCATAGTAGGAGAAACAAATTATGGTTTGTCTTTCACTTGTGCCATAGCTTCTGATAATATATTTGCAGTACAGTTTCATCCAGAAAAAAGTTCAAAATACGGGTTAATTCTCTATCGCAACTTTGCAAACTGGAAAATTTAATATTAAATTTAAAATAATATTTTTTTGATCAACTTAATTCATAGTATATATATATGTTACTGATTCCCGCTATCGATCTTAAAGACGGACAATGTGTTAGACTACGCCAAGGAAATTTGGATGATGTTACGGTATTTTCAGAAGATCCATCTATAGTAGCTAAAAGATGGCTAGAAAATGGAGCTCGTCGTATTCACTTAGTGGATCTTAATGGGGCAGTCGCCGGAAAGCCTAAAAATAGTATACCAATAAAGTCTATACTAGACACTATCAATGATGAAATTCCTGTACAAATAGGAGGTGGTATTCGTGATTTAAATACTATTGAGTATTACTTAGATTCAGGAATATCTTACGTGATTATAGGAACAGCAGCAGTAAAAAACCCAGGTTTTCTAAATGATGCTTGTGTGGCTTTTCCTGGGCATATAATAGCAGGATTAGACGCTAAAGATGGTAAACTTGCTACTGATGGGTGGAGCAAACTTACTAAACATAATTTAATAGATTTAGCAAAAAAATTTGAGAACTATGGATGTGATTCGATCATATATACCGACATAAGTAGAGATGGTATGTTATCTGGGGTGAATATAGAGGCTACTGTCGACCTTGCTAAAAATATAAAAATTCCTGTATACGCATCAGGTGGCATAGCGACTATTAAAGATATCGAGAAATTATGTCAAGTTGCTGAAGAAGGTATAGCTGGTGCTATCTTAGGAAGAAGTATATATGAAGGATCTTTAGACTTTAAATCAGCTCAACAACTAGCCGACGAACTAACAAAATTAAAATAAAATGCTAAATTTTCTAACAAAAAGAATTATACCATGTCTAGATGTCACTAATGGACGTGTAGTAAAAGGAGTGAATTTTGTTAATTTAACTGATGCAGGAGATCCAGTAGAAATAGCAAAACGTTACGATGAACAAGGTGCTGATGAAATAACATTTCTTGATATTACTGCAACTAGTGAAAAACGTGATCTAATTTTACCAATAATAGAGAAAGTTGCTTCCAATGTATTCATTCCTCTAACAGTAGGTGGTGGTGTTAGGAAAATAGCTGATATAAAAAAATTACTGAATGCTGGTGCTGATAAAGTTAGTATAAATAGCTCAGCTGTTGAAAATCCCCAACTTGTTAAAGAAGCATCTGAGTACTATGGATCACAATGTATAGTAGTAGCTATAGACGCTCGCCGTATTTCTAAATATGGCGATTCCTCTCCTAAATGGGAAGTTCTAATAAAAGGAGGCAGACAGTCTACTGGTATAGATGCTGTAGAATGGGCAAAAATGATGTCTCAATACGGTGCTGGCGAGATTTTGTTAACAAGTATGGATAAAGATGGAACAAAAACTGGATTTGATTTAGAACTTACAAGAACTATATCTGATGCTTTACCAATCCCAGTTATAGCATCTGGTGGTGTTGGAAGCCTAAAGCATTTAGCTGACGGTATAACAGAAGGCCATGCAAGTGCTGTTCTTGCAGCAAGTATTTTTCATTTCGGACTTTATACTATAAATGAGTGTAAACACTTTATGGCTAATCTGGGCATCTCTGTTAGGTAGAAATATTTCATGTTAAGTGACTCAATATCTTGGATA
The DNA here is from genome assembly GCF_000340865.1 of Candidatus Kinetoplastibacterium oncopeltii TCC290E. NCBI lineage: Bacteria > Pseudomonadati > Pseudomonadota > Betaproteobacteria > Candidatus Kinetoplastidibacterium > Candidatus Kinetoplastidibacterium stringomonadis. The sequence continues at coordinate 19,722 of NC_020299.1, read as the reverse complement.
AAAAATCTTAAATTTGATGAAAATGGTCTATTGCCAGTAATCGCGCAAGATTATAAAACAAACTCTATTCTTATGTTGGCGTGGATGAACGATAATGCTTTATATGAAACAGTAAGAACAAAAAAAGCGGTCTACTGGTCTAGATCTCGTAATCGTCTATGGCGTAAAGGTGAAGAATCAGGACATGTACAAATTGTTCATGATATAAGTACAGATTGTGATAAGGATGCAATATTGATTAAAGTAGAGCAAACAGGAGGAATATCTTGCCATACAGGAAGAAGAAGTTGTTTCTTTTTTAGTCTAGAATATTCTAAATCAGAAGATGATATCAATGAATTAACCTGGGAAGAGACTTGTCCAATATTAAAAGACCCTAAATATATATATAAATAAACATGAATATTCTAACAAATACAGAACAAGAAGTGTTATCAAGACTAGCTGATACGCTAGAAACTAGAAAACCTAATGAAAGCAATAAATCTAGTAATAACTCTTACGTGGCAAAATTATTTACAACCGGACCAGATTCTTTTCTTAAGAAAATAGGTGAAGAAGCCACAGAATTGGTTATGGCTGCTAAAGACGGACAATCTAAATTTATTATAAATGAAACAGCTGATCTCTGGTTTCATTGTATTGTATTGCTAACATATTATAACCTTAGACCAGAAGATGTTTTAGAAGAACTTGCAAGAAGAGAAGGATTATCTGGCATAGAAGAAAAAGCTAGACGTCTTGATAAAAAGGATCCTAATGAATGATGATTGTATTTTTTGCAAAATTATAAAAAAAGATTTGCCAGCAAAAATAGTTTTTGAGGATAAAGAATTCATAGTTTTTTGCGATAAAAATCCTATTGCCAAACTTCACTTATTGCTAGTGACAAGAACACATATAGAATCGTTGCAAAATATATCTAATAATGACTCTGAATGGTTGGGTAGAATGATATCAATTATACCAAAATTAGCTATAGATAATGGATGCAAAGACGGTTTTAGGATAGTTAGCAATGCTGGAATTAATTCTGGACAAGAAGTTCCCCATTTACATTTTCATATACTTGGAGGCAGAGATTTGCATAGGAAAATGTTATAATAGTTCACTGGCAATAAAAACATAATAACATGTAATTAAAAATTGATACATGAATGCTTTGCCTATATATTTAAAAGAATATTGAATGGAATACATAACATCACAGATTTTATTAGACTGGTTAAATTCTTTGCTTGATCCTGAAAAATATAAAGATTATTGTCATAATGGATTACAAATAGAAGGAAAAGAAAAAATATATAGTGTAGCTTTAGGAGTGACGGCATGTGAATTATTTCTACAAAAAGCTATTGCTGCTAAAGCAGATGCCGTTATAGTGCATCATGGTTTGCTATGGGCAAATGATAACCTATCTATATCAGGAATAAAACGCAAACGCATCGATTTGTGTCTAAGAAATAATCTAAATGTTTTTGCATATCACCTACCTCTGGATGATCATCCAGAGGTAGGCAATAATATAACTCTTGGTTCTTTTCTTGGATTTGACAATATAAGAAAAAACATTAAAAAAGGCTCCATGTTGTGGTCAGGTATGTTAAAAAATTTATATAACATGGAGCATTTGAATGTTGTTATAAGTGACAAATTGAATCGTAGTTCATTACTTATAGGAGATCCACAAAAAAACATAAAAAATATTGTATGGTGCTCAGGAGGAGGTCAAAAGATGTTTCAAGAAGCAATTGATATTGGTGCAGATGTTTATATAACTGGAGAAATATCTGAATCAGTAGTTCACATATCTAGAGAAACAAATGTCGGCTTCATATGCGCTGGTCATCATGCAACCGAAAGGTATGGTATACAAGCTTTAGGAAATGCCTTAGAAAAAACATTTCATATTAAAGTAAAATACATAGAAATAGAAAATCCTATTTAGTAGCAATTGTAATTGTATTAATACTATATAGATTTAATTTGTATGTTATTGTCAATATCAATTTATAACAATAACAATGACTAACTTGAAGGTAATTCTTAAAAATGATGGTGCTTTACTCGGGAACAACGTGTCCCTTCTCTCAAAGATGCCGTTTTGTCTTATTTGAGAAATGGATGGATTTTGAAATACGTGATGTTGATATAAATAACAAGTCCGAAAATATTCTTACAATGAACCCCTATGGCAATGTGCCTATTTTAGTAGAAAGAGATCTTATTTTATATGAATCTAATATAATAAATGAATATATAGATGAAAGGTTCCCACATCCACAGTTAATGCCTGCAGACCCTATAACAAGGGCAAGAATTAGGTTGTTTTTGCATAATTTTGAAAAGGAACTATTCTCTCAGGTTAAAATATTAGAAAGTAAAAGTACTAAGCATGAGAATGCTGCAGTTACTGAAGCTCGTTTAAAAATTAAAGATAGATTGACATTACTTGCCCCGATCTTAGCAAAAAATAAATTCCTTCTAGGAGATGATTTTTCTATGTTAGATATTTCAATAGCACCACTACTTTGGAGATTGGAGCACTATGAAATATCTTTATCAAAGAATGCAGCTCCATTACAGAAGTATGCAGAAAGAATTTTTTCTAGACCAGCATACATAGAATCTTTAACACCTTCAGAAAAGATCATGCGTAGATAAAGGATAAATTATGCAATTAAATTCCACTAAACCTTATTTTATAAGAGCTTTGTATGAATGGTGTACAGATAATAACTATGATCCTTATATTTTAGTTAAAACTGACGATGATACTAAAGTTCCACATTTATATGTAAAAAATGGGGAAATTACTCTAAATATTAGTATGGAAGCAACAGAAAAATTGCAAATAAAAAATAGCTTTATAACGTTTCAAGCTAATTTCAATGATTCAATAGAAAATATTCTTATACCAATAAATAATGTTTTAGCAATATACTCTCCTGCAACAGGAGTAGGTATGGAATTTCCATTATTAAATAATAATGATGGAGATAAATTAAAAAATGAGAAAAGCAAGCAGTTTTCTATAGTAAAATAATTAATATACGTTGTTATTGGCTTTTTATTAAAAATTCATTACAATACAATATGTTTGTTTTTTATTGAGCCGACTTAGCTCAGTTGGTAGAGCAGCGCACTTGTAATGCGAAGGTCGGGGGTTCAACTCCTCTAGTCGGCACCACATAACGGTATTACTATATTTTAAATAATATAATTTAACTATTGACATACATCAGATTTAAAAATATCATTTAACGGTGCTGTTTTTAATTTTGAATTAGAATCACTTTTCCCTGATAGCTCAGTTGGTAGAGCGACGGACTGTTAATCCGCAGGTCGCTGGTTCGAGTCCAGCTCGGGGAGCCAAATTTTACTGTTAAATCCTTTTCTCTGGTCTTTTTTGTTTATTAGATATTTGCTAGTTAAATAAAATTATAATATTCAAAATCATTTATAAGAAAACGCAATGAAGGCTATTGCTAAAGAAGTCAAAAGAAGAAGAACTTTCGCTATAATTTCCCATCCTGATGCTGGAAAAACTACCCTTACAGAAAAAATACTTTTGTTTGCTGGAGCTATACAAATAGCTGGCAGTGTAAAATCTAGAAAATCTTCCCGTTATGCAGCTTCTGATTGGATGGAAATAGAAAAACAAAGAGGAATTTCAGTAGCGTCATCGGTAATGCAAATAGAATATAGAGATTGTATAATAAACCTGCTAGATACACCTGGACATCAAGATTTTTCTGAGGATACCTATAGAGTTTTGACTGCGGTTGACGGTGCATTAATGGTCATAGATGCAGCTAATGGAATTGAATCACAAACAATAAGACTTCTTGATATATGCAGATCCAGGAAAACTCCTATTATCACATTTATAAACAAATTTGATAGAGAAGTTAGAGAGCCATTAGAACTATTATCAGAAGTAGAGAATAATTTAAAAATAGAGGCTATACCATTTTCATGGCCTATTGGTATGGGTAAATCATTTAAAGGTGTATTTAATCTCATAGATGATAAAATACTGGTATTTAAGCCTGGTCAAGAAACATATACTAAACCTGAAAATATACTAAATAATTCAACTGACAATAAAGAAAAAGAAAGATTTGATAATTTTTTCGCACCTATATCTCAAGAAATAGATTTAATTCGTAATGCGGCTCCAAAATTTGAACAAGAAAAATTTATTAATGGAGATCAAACACCTATATTCTTTGGTTCAGCAATAAATAATTTTGGAATTCAGGAAATATTAGACTCTATAGTAGATTATTTTCCATCACCTTCCAAAGTTAACGCAATAAGTAGGAATGTATATCCAGAAGAGGAAAAATTTTCAGGATTAGTATTCAAGATCCAAGCAAATATGGACCCATCACATAGAGATAGGGTAGCTTTTATAAAGATAAATTCCGGACAATTTACTAGGGGAATGAGTCTAAAAAACATCAGAACGAAAAAAGACATAAAGACAAACAATGTTGTATCTTTTTTATCACAACGTCGAGAAATAGTAGAAGAAGCTTTTGCTGGTGATATTATTGGAATCCCTAATCACGGAACTATCCATCTAGGAGATGTTATAACAGAGGGAGAATATTTAGAATTTACTGGATTACCATTTTTTGCTCCTGAAATGTTTTGTTCTGTGGAGCCTAAAGATCCATTAAAAACAAAACAATTATATAATGGTCTACGACAACTTGGAGAAGAAGGAGCTATACAAGTATTTCAGTATTATTCAGGAGGACCGTTGCTCTTAGGTGCTGTTGGCAAATTACAATTTGAAGTTGTGGCGCATAGATTAAAAAATGAATATGGTGCTGATGTCACAATTAACAATACTAAATATAATATGGCAAGATGGGTATCATCAAGTGATAAATATATACTTGATAGATTTATCACTTCAAATATTACAAATATGGTCTTTGATATTACTAATTCACCAGCACTTTTGATTAGCTCAGGAGCTCAACTCAGGTCACTATTAGAGCTATATCCAAATATAAAATTCCATAAAACAAGAGAACATAACAAGACATTTGCGAAGCAATAAAATAGAAATGTCGAAAATAAAAAAAGTAATATTATTGTTCATATTAATATCTATGGTATTAATGTTTATTAAATTTCTTGATATATGGCTAACAAATAATAATCCATTATCTATGGAGATTTATAATAAAGAATGTGGCATCATGCGTTTAAATGCTGATGGTAAACAACATATAGCACAACCGCCACAGCCAAATTCTAATAAGTTTATAGAGAAATATATATCAGAAAAAGATAGTGTTAAAAAAACAAAAACTCCTCTAATAATGAATCATTATAAAAAAGAAATTTTGCCAGTTGACCAAGATAAAATAGAAAAAAATAAAAGAATTATATTTGATGAAATGTCAAAAAATATAAAAACTATAGATCTAACAAAATAACTAGTCTTATTATCAATCATAAAAAAAATACCAAAATATCAAAAATATAGCAGAATAATAGATATCATATGACAACAATCTTATATATTTACATGATAATATAGTCGTATGTAGATATTATAAAGATTCTAAAATTGACTCAATGATAACTAATTTATAGGTTGTGTCTATGAATCTTATATAAATAAATCAAGTGCCAAGTGCTTTTCTATAAATGCTCAGCATATATAGTTAAAAATAGTCAATGCTATTTGTCAAAATAATTTTATAATAAATGTGGATATAAACTATGATTACCAAACCAGCTACTAAATATGTGCCATTTCGCCCTTTTAAAGAAGATTACTCTGATAGAACTTGGCCTAGTAAATCTATAACAAAAGCTCCTATTTGGCTAAGTACTGATCTGAGAGATGGCAATCAAGCACTTATCGAGCCAATGAATATCGAACGCAAGATAAGTTTCTTTGAGCAATTGCTGAAAATTGGATTTAAAGAAATAGAAGTCGGATTTCCTTCTGCATCAAAAACCGAGTTTGATTTTACAAGAAAGCTAATAGAAGATGACTATATACCAGACGATGTAACAATTTCAGTATTAACTCAATCAAGGGAAGACTTAATAAGAAAGACTATAGAAGCTGTTTATGGAGCAAAACGTGCAATAGTTCATTTATACAATGCATGTGCACCTTCGTTTAGAAAAATAGTATTTAATATGAATCGAGATGAAATTAAACAAATTGCCGTAAACGGTACTAATCTTATTAAAGATCTATTTTCACAATATTCAGACAAAACACTTTGGCAGTATGAGTACTCAATAGAAGTTTTTAGCTCAACAGAATTAGAATTTGCATTAGATGTTGCTAATACTGTGATAGATATTTTTCAACCTACTGTGAATAATAAACTAATATTAAATCTACCTGCTACAGTAGAATCATCCACTCCAAATATATATGCAGATCAAATAGAATGGATGAAAAAAAATATAAATAATAGAGATAATGTTATAATAAGTGTACATCCTCATAATGATCGTGGTACCGCAGTAGCATCAGCTGAGCTAGCTATTATGGCAGGAGCTGATAGAGTAGAAGGTTGTTTATTTGGACATGGAGAGAGGACTGGTAATGTCGATTTAATAACATTAGCTTTAAACTTATATACTCAAGGCATCCATCCAGAGTTAGATTTCTCTGATATTGATGAGGTAAGAAGGTGTGTCGAACATTGTACGCAAATGATCACACCACCAAGGCATCCATATGCTGGGGATCTTGTATTTACAGCGTTCTCAGGATCACATCAGGATGCTATAAAGAAAGGAATGGCTTTACAAAAAACAGATGCAATATGGGAAGTTCCTTATCTTCCAATAGATCCAGCTGATTTGGGAAGAAATTATGATGCTGTAATACGTGTTAATAGTCAATCAGGTAAAGGTGGAGTAGCATATCTTCTGGAAAGAGAATATGGTTTAGTACTACCTAGAAAATTACAGATAGAATTCAGCAGGGCTGTTCAAAGATTTACAGATAAAACTGGAAGAGAAGTTACAGCTGAAGCGGTTTACAATATATTCAAATCAGAATACTTAGATCAAAGCTCACCATGGAAACTAATTCGCCATCGTATAGATGGTGATCCACAAGCTGCAGAAGCTAAGCATTTTGCTGTTGAAGCAGAGATAGAATGTAGCGGAGAAAAACGCATATTGCGTGGAGAAGGTAATGGAGCAATTTCTGCTTTTATATCAGCACTGGGATTGCCAGCGAGGATAATGAACTATCATGAGCATTCTTTAGGATCAAATACTAATACACGTGCTGCTTGTTACGTAGAATTGCGCATTGATCATAATAATTCTATATTTGGAGTAGGCATTGACAGGGATATTGTTACTGCATCTTTTAGAGCAGTTCTTAGCGCAATAAATAGACATCTAAAATCAGAAAAACAATCTTAAAAGGTGTATTTGCTATGAGTTAATTATGTAAACATTAACCCATAGCACAATAAAACATTAACTAAATAACATTATAGAAACATATCATGCTCTTAGGGCACAAAAAACAAATAATCTTATCTATCGAAAGTTTAATAAATAGATATTTCCCAGAAATTAATATTGAAATTTTACTAGAGAAACCAAAGATACAAACTCATGGTGATTTTTCAACTAATAGCGCAATGCGGATTTCTAAGATAAAGAAAATCAATCCAAATGATATTGCAAAACTATTAGTATCAAACTTACTTATTGATATTAATTTATCAAAAATAGTTGATAAAATTGAAATAGCTGGTCCTGGATTCATAAATTTTTATTTATCTCATAACGCTATTTTTGAAACTATACCTTTGATTGAAAAACAGAAAGAATTGTATGGCTGTAGCACTAATATAAATAAGAAAATATTAATAGAATATGTTTCAGCTAATCCTACTGGTCCTCTTCATGTTGGTCATGCTAGACAAGCAGCAATAGGAGATGCAATATGTAAACTATATAAGGCACTGGGATGGTTTGTATTTAATGAATTCTATTACAATGACGCAGGAAATCAGATTAACAACCTAGCTCTCAGTGTACAAAGAATCGCAAAAGGAAGTAGTTTTGTTGCAAATAATATAGATGATAATGATCTATACAAAGGTGATTATATTTCAGATATAGCTAATGACTTTATTAACAAAAAATCTATTCAAATAGATAAGTTAAGTCATATAATAGCAAGCGGTAATATAGAATCTTTATCAGATATAAAAGAATTCTCAGTAGCTTATTTAAGAAAAGAACAAGATTTAGATTTAAAATCATTTGGGACAAAATTTGATAGCTATTATCTAGAAAGTTCCCTATACACTTCTGGCAAAGTATCAGAAGTTGCAAAGAAAATTGACAGTAACGGTTACTCTTACGAAAAAGATGGGGCCATTTGGTTACGAACTACTGATCTTAATACAGGTGATGATAAAGATAGAGTAATGCGAAAAGGTACTGGTGAATACACATATTTTCTCCCAGACGTTGCTTATCACAAGACTAAATGGGATAGAGGATTTCATTATGCTATCAATATACAAGGTAGTGATCATCACGGGACAATATCAAGAGTAAGAGCTGGTTTACAGGCATTAAAAATAGGAATACCTAAAGATTATCCTAGCTATATCTTACATAAAATGGTTAAAATAGTTCGCAATGGGGAAGAAGTTAAAGTCTCAAAAAGAACTGGCAATTATGTTACTATGCGTGATCTTGTTGAATGGGTTGGCAGAGATGCTGCTCGTTATTTTTTAATACAAAGACGTTCTGATACTGAATTTATATTTGATATAGACCTAGCATTATCAAAATCAGAAGAAAATCCAGTATTCTATATACAATACGCACATGCTCGCATAAGCTCTATATTAAACAAAGCAAATATAAATATTGAAGATATATACAAAGCAAATCTATCATTGCTCAATAGCATAGAAGAAATAAATTTAATAAAAAGACTATCGGAATTCCCTGCTATTATATATAAGTCAGCAACTGAGCTTTCTCCTCATATTTTAGCATTTTGGTTACGAGACTGTGCTTATGATTGTCATACTTGGTACAACTCAAAGCATATTATTTCAGAACAATTAGATATAAAATTATCTAGACTACGATTAGCACAAGCTTCTTTACAAATTCTTAAGAATGGATTAGATATACTCGGAATATCTGCTCCAGAAAGAATGTAATGTTAGCATAAAAATTGCTACTGATTATATTTTGATTGTTTCTTATATATTTCAATATTGAAATATATAAGAAACAATTTACAATTATTAAAAATGGTATTTAGGTAATAGTCTTTCTACTATGAAGCTATATTTCAAAATCTCTTATGCAATGAAAAAAATTTATAAAAAATATCAACTGCTAATTAAAATTGGTTGTTTTATTATAATTTTCCTTATGTCAAATAATTGTAATTCTCAAAATAAATATGAGATACTTAAGAATAAAATCGAACCTCTTAGTAACAACAATATAGAAGTAATAGAATTCTTGTCTTATATGTGCCATCATTGCACGGCTTTAGAAAATATTCTAAATCAATGGCAATCTTCGCTTCCAGCAGACGTGACTTTGATAAAAATTCCTGTATCTTCTAATAAAAGATCTGAAGATTTACAAAAACTATATTTAACTATAAATGAGATCAATAAACCATATTTACATGGTGAGTTATTCCATATGTTTGCTAAAGAAAAGAAGTCTATAAAAAATGTAAGAGATTTAACAGATTGGCTAAAAAATAAAGATATAAATACAAATGAATTTTTGGAGCTATATAATTCATTCTATATACAGTCTAAATCAAACAGATTCAATCAATTGGCAAAATTATGCGAAATAAAAGGAGTACCTAGTTTTATTATAGGGGGAAAGTATATTACATCACCCGCTATAGCAGGTGATGAATATGAGTGCACGCTAAGCACAATAGATCATCTTATAGAAAAACTCCGAAAAGAATAATTTTTAAATTATTATCTTAATATTTTTGATAAAATACTATCTAATGTTTCTAACATTAAAGAAATCTCATTTTTTGAAACATTTAGTGCTGGCATGAATCTTAAAAGATTACATCTAGGAGCATTTAATAATAAACCTGTTGGCTCAAAATTTCTTGCAAGATCTACAATAGCTTGAGCATCATTATTATTTAGTATCAAAGCACGCAAAAGACCAATTCCTCTCTCTCCATTCATATCGTATTTATCTGATATAATAGATAATCCTTTGGATAGAAAATCAGAACTAATTCGGACATCTTCCATAAAACTAGAATTATTTATAGCATTTAGTACTGATAAACCAACAGCGGTACACAAGGGATTACCATTATATGTACCTCCTTGATCACCATGTGAGAATACACAAATACTATCTTTTGCAAGAAGAGCAGATAAAGGTACGCCACCGCCTATACCTTTACCTAAGGTCATTATATCTGGCTCTATGTCATATTGCTGATAAGCGAATAATGTACCTGTTCTGCCCATTCCAGTTTGAACTTCATCAACGATAAGAAGCAAATTATGAAGATTTGTAATATCACGTAAATCTTGCATAAATTTCTTATCTGCTGGTATTACACCTGCTTCTCCTTGAATTGGCTCAAGCATGATAGCTACTACATCGTCGTCAATTAATCTTTTTACCGATTCTATATCATTTAAGTCTGCTTTTATAAAACCTTCCATTCTAGGTGGAAAAATATTATCCCAACCTGCTTTTCCAGATGCTGACATAGTAGCTAAAGTACGACCATGAAAACTATCTTTCATGGTTATAATTTTGTATGCCCCTTTTTTATATATTTTCCCCCATTTCCGAGCTAGTTTTATTGCTCCTTCATTTGCCTCAGCACCACTGTTAGCAAAAAAAACATGATCGAAACAAGATGCATTAACAAGACTGGTTGCTAATTCTACTGATGGTTGGTTATAAAAAGCTGGTGAAGGGTTTATAAGCAATTTTGATTGTTCTGATAAAGAATTAATAACCTCCTTAGGACTATGTCCTAAGCAATTAACTGCCCAACCTTGTATAAAATCCAGGTACTTTTTACCAGTATTATCCTCTAGCCAAGAACCATGTCCACGTACAAATACTATATCTGGGCGTGCTGTTATATCCATTAATGATGACACTTTAAATTTATTTAGTCCCATAAAAATAACCACCAAAGTCAAAAATGTTAATAAAAGATCCTATGATTGATCAGTATAGTACTGCTAATAGTGAAAAACTATAAAAAAACAAATTTGTATAACCAAAAATTTATAAATATAAAACAATAGACAATTGACAATTTATTTAAAAACATCCTTAATATGATAAATTAAATAATAAAATACACAATATACGCTTAATACCTACAAAAACATGAATAAACAGCTGATAATTGCAGAAAAACCATCCGTTGCAAATGATATATCGAAAGCATTAGGAGGATTTAAGAAGTGTAATGAGCTTTACGAAAATGAAGATTATGTAATAACATCGAGTATAGGACATCTACTTACACTATCAGCACCAAATGAACCATCTAGAGGTAAATGGAGTCTTTCTAGTTTGCCTATTATACCAAGTAAATTTGAATTAATTCCTATAGACAAGAAAGCTTCAGAACGCTTAAAGATACTTAACAAAAGCATAAAACGAAAAGATATCACATCAATCATAAATGCATGTGATGCAGGTAGAGAAGGAGAACTAATATTCAAATATATTATAGAATTCTCCGGAACAAAAAAACAGATTTATCGATTATGGTTTCAATCAATGACTAAGGATGCCATACAAACTGCATTTAAAAATCTAAAAACTGATGAACAACTAAAATCTCTTGAATATGCTGCTCGTTCTAGAGCTGAGGCTGACTGGCTTATTGGTATTAATGGTACCAGAGCCATGACAGCATTTAATAGTAAAGATGGAGGTTTTTTTAAAACAACTGTTGGTAGAGTACAGACTCCTACTCTTGCTATAGTCAGCAAACGTGAGAAACAAATAAAGGATTTTATATCTAAAAATTACTGGGAATTATTAGCTACTTTTGCAGCTAATAATGGATCATATGAGTCTAAATGGATCAATCATTCTTTTAAAAAAAATGAGAATGATCCAGAGAATAAAGAATCAAGGATATGGTCTTATGAAGAAGCCTATGAAATAAAAAAAGAATGTGAAAATTCTACCGGTTTTGCTTACGATAAATCTAAAAAATCTACACAATTATCACCTACTTTGTTTGATCTTACTTCACTACAGAGGGAAGCAAATACAAAATTTGGATTCTCGGCAAAAACAACTCTTAATTTAGCTCAGTCTTTATATGAGAAACATAAAGCATTAACATATCCAAGGACAGATTCACGTCATTTACCAGAAGATTATATAACAATAGTTACAGATACAGTTCAATTGCTTTCTGATAGTAAAACTGAAATAATTGATAGTGTCACATCAAATTGCGCCAAACAGATCATTCAACACAAATGGATAACATTAAATCAAAGAATTTTTAATAATAAAAAAATTTCTGATCATTTTGCAATAGTTCCCACTCTACAAATTCCAAACAAATTAAACGAATTAGAAATAAAGATATACCTTATGGTTTTGAAAAGATTTCTAGCTGTGTTTTTTCCAGCAGCTGAATACTTTAATACTACAAGAATAACTGAGATTAACAATAATAAATTCAAAACAGAAGGAAAAGTATTGATTAATCCTGGATGGCTATCAGTATATGGTAAAGATAGCCAAAATAGTGATGTTGATCTAATTAAAATCACTAACAATGAAAAGGTTATTAATAAATCTATTATCATAAAAGATTTAAATACAAAACCACCGGCTCGTTATAATGAAGCTACTCTGTTATCGGTAATGGAAGGAGCTGGAAAACTGATAGAAGATGAAAACTTAAAAGAGGCAATTTCTGAAAGAGGATTAGGAACTCCAGCAACAAGAGCTTCTATAATTGAAGGGTTGATAAGTGAACAATATTTACGCCGTAATGGAAAGGAATTAATAACAACAGCTAAAGCAAATCAATTGATGATACTACTTTCAGGGTTAAATATAAAAGAACTAACATCACCAGAGTTGACAGGAGAATGGGAGCAAAAATTAAAAAAAATAGAGCAAAATAAACTTGAAAGCTCTATTTTTATGAACGAAATCATTGAAATGACTGAAATTATAGTAAAAAAAACGAAGGAATATGAAAACAATAATGTGCCAGGTGATTATGTTGTTTTTGAAAACCCTTGTCCGAAATGTGGTGGTGAATTTGCTGAAAATTATCGAAGATATAGCTGTCTGCAATGTGATTTTTCAATAAGCAAGCATCCTGGTAGTAGAACTTTTGAATTACAAGAGGTTGAAGATTTATTAAAAAATAAGAAGATAGGTCCTTTAGATAACTTTATCAGTAAATCATTTAGAAATTTCTCTGCAACTTTATATATTAACAATGATTGGAAATTGGAGTTCGATTTTGGACAAAGTAATGATAATATGATTTTGAATATCTCTGAAAAAGAAATATTAGGAAATTGTCCAAAATGCTCTGGTAATATTTTTGAAAATAATAACAGTTATATATGCGCAAATAATATGAGCGAAAATAAAAAATGTGATTTTCGTATAAATAAGAAAATTCTAAACCAGGAGATATCTATAGAACAAGTAATAAAATTACTAAACACAGGATCTACAAGTCTTCTAGATAATTTTATTTCTGCTAGAACAAAAAGAAAATTTAAAGCATATTTAATACTAAATAATGAAAAAATATTATTTAAATTTGAAAAAAATAAAAAAGCTAAAAGTTAGTATGATGAAAATACATTTAATGATTATTGATCCTCAAAATGACTTTTGTGATATCCCTAAAAATAAGTATCAAACCCCAACTTTACCAATATCTGGTTCTAATAATGATATGGAAAGACTTGGGAAATTTATATATTTTAATATAAATATAATATCTGAAATGACTATCACTCTAGATAGTCATTTCAGTATGGACATAGCTCATACATGTTTTTGGAAAAGAGGAGATAATGATTTAGAACCTTTTTCTAAAATTACATCAGATGAAATTATAAAAGGAAATATTACTCCTAAAACTAAATATAACAAAAAACAGATAATTAACTATTTTGAATATATAGAAGAATCTGAAAAAGAAGGACTAACTATATGGCCGGTACATTGTGAAATTGGTACATGGGGAAGTAATATTAATAATTATGTACAGGCACCTCGTAATATATGGGAAGAAATAAATTCAAAAAAAGCTAATGTCATTTTAAAGGGATTAGATCCGCTAAGAGAGCAATTTAGTGCCCTTTCCAAGGATAATAGAAAGAATAAAAAATGTATTAATAATAAATTAATAAAGTATCTGGATAAATATGATATTTTATTAATAGCAGGAGAATCTAGTAGTCACTGTGTAAAAAGGACTATGGAAGATCTTATTTATAATAGCAGTAGAAAAGATCCTCATAGCATAATGCTTCTGACTGATTGCATGAGTCCTGTTAATGGATATGAAAAAAACACGAAAGACTTTCTTTTACATATGGAAAGTCTTGGTGTAACAATAACTAATAGCACCGAAGTAATGAGTATTCTAAAATGAATCATATATTATATATCTATGTTTGATGCATATAACGCATTATTTTCAATGAACTCTCTTCTAGGTGCTACGTCATCACCCATTAATGTTGTAAATAATTGATCCGCAGTTATAGCATCATTTATACGTACTTTCAATAACCTACGAGCACTTGGATCCATAGTTGTTTCCCATAACTGATTAGGATTCATCTCTCCTAAACCTTTATATCGTTGTTTTGAAATAACACTTTCAGCCTCATTAAATAGCCAAGTCATTGCCTCTTTAAAACTAGAAATTTTCTTTTGCTTCCGTTTATCAGGCTCACCTCGATACACAACAGAATCATCTCGAATTAAACCAGAGAACTGATTACTCAAATCGCGTAAAAAGATATAGTCTGATGTTTTTAGAAAGTTTCTATCTATTATACAAATCTTTTCATTACCATGAGTCTTCCGGCTAATTCTAATTGCACAATCGTCAACAATAGAAATATTTAAGAAATCATTAGGAATTGATGATTTCATTAATATATTTAATAAATCTTCCGCAGATTTTTTGGATTCATCTTCTGTATCTATATTTATATAAACTCCGTTCATAATTGCATATAACACTGATACATCAAAACTACGAGATAATCGTCTAATAATATTCTCTGCACCAACATATTTCCGAGCTAAATCTAATAAAATATCTCCACTAATAGATATACTGTCTTTGTTAGTTATCAATTCCGCATTTTTTAGTGCTAGTTTAAGCATGAATTCCGATTCGTCATCATTATCTTTTAAGTAATATTCTTCGCGACCAACTTTCACTTTATATAATGGTGGCTGAGCAATATATATATATCCTCTTTCGATTAATTCTGGCATTTGTCTGTACAAAAATGTTAATAATAGAGTTCTTATATGTGCTCCATCTACATCAGCATCAGTCATAATTATTAAGCGATGGTAACGCAACTTTTCAATATTAAAATCTGTACCTATACTAGTTCCCAAAGCAGTTATCAAAGTAGTAATTTGCTCACTAGCAATTAATCTATCGAATCTAGCCTTTTCTACATTTAGAACCTTTCCTCTAAGTGGCAAAACAGCTTGAAATTTTCTATCTCTACCCTGTTTAGCTGATCCACCAGCAGAATCTCCTTCAACAATATATAATTCACATAAAGCTGGATCTTTTTCTTGACAATCAGCGAGCTTTCCTGGCAAACCACTTCCCTCAAGAACACTCTTCCTGCGAGTCATTTCACGAGCCTTACGAGCAGCCTCCCTAGCTCTTGCTGATTCTATTATTTTGACGCACAAAGCTTTTGCATCAGATGGATTTTCTAATAACCACGATTCTAAAGTATGAGATATAACATCCTCAACAGCAGGTCTCACTTCACTTGAGACTAACTTGTCTTTTGTTTGACTGCTAAATTTTGGTTCTGGTACTTTAACTGATAAAACACATACAAGTCCCTCTCTCATATCATCACCAGAAGTATCAACTTTAGCCTTCTTTGTGAGATCATTATCGGACATGTATTTGTTTAACACACGTGTCATAGCAGCTTTCAGGCCAGTTAGGTGTGAACCACCATCACGCTGAGGTATATTATTGGTAAAACAAAGAACATTCTCAGAATATGTATCATTCCATTGCATTGCAATTTCTACATTTACGGGGACCCCACCGGCAGATGAATCAGCTATTGTGTTAAATATATTTTTATGCAAAACAGTCTTATTTCTATTAATATACTCAACAAACCCTCTAGCCCCACCAGAAAAAGAAAAATTCTCACTTCTATTTTTAATCAAGTCTACAAGACGAATTTTGATTCCATTGTTAAGGAATGATAATTCCCTTAGCCTTTTAGACAAAATATCGTAATTATATTCTATGTTTAGGAAAACCTCTGAGTCAGCTAAAAAACAAACTTCTGTACCAGTATCTTCTGTATCACCATCAGCTGACAATGGAGAAACACAAGCCCCTCTTTTAAATCCTAATTTATATAAATGCCCATCACGGCAAATAGTCAAATTTAACCATTCTGACAGGGCATTAACACAAGATACGCCTACACCATGCAAGCCGCCTGATACTTTATAAGCATTTTGATCAAATTTTCCACCAGCATGTAACTCTGTCATAACTATCTCAGCAGCACTACGCTGAAATTCATCATCCTTGTGAACTTCAACAGGAATACCTCTACCATTATCTTTTACAGATATAGATTTATCAGAGTTGATTGTAACTACGATATCATCACAAAACCCAGCGAGAGCTTCATCTATGGCATTATCAACTACCTCAAAAACCATATGATGCAAGCCAGTCCCATCAGATGTATCTCCTATATACATACCAGGTCTCTTCCTAACCGCCTCCAGGCCTTTAAGCATCTTTATTGAACCGGCACTGTACTCACTGCTTTCTTTCATAGATTTAGTGTTTTTTTTATCTGACATTTTAAAAATAACTTTTTATTAATAGATTGACTAAAAAATATATAACCTACTTTTATATGCGCATTGGCATGACAACATATTTAAAATTAGGATCATCTGGAACTGTAATTAAGACAGAAGCATTACTATCAGGAGTTATAGACCAGATTAAATTTTCACTTTTCAAATTAGATATAACATCTAGTAAATAGTTTACATTAAAACCAACATCAAAATCATTACCTCTGTAATCTATCTCTAAATCTTCTTGAGCTTCTTCATGATCTGTGTTTGATGAAGAAACCTTAAGGTTATTAGTTTCAAAGTGAAACCTAACGCCTTTAAATTTATCGTTTGTTATAATAGCAACTCTCTGTAAACTTCCTTGAAAATATTCTCTATTAATAGGAAAACTTATAGGATAATTATTAGGTATAACTTTTCTGAAGTCAGGAAACTTACCCTCGACTAATTTAGATATAAATTCAATATCACGAAAACAAAATTTTATCTGGGAACTCGAGACATCTATACAAATAATATCGTCAGAATCCTGCAATAATCGTTGCAGTTCAAGGATTGTCTTTCTTGGTACAATAACCTCCTTGCAACCTTCGAATTCATTTGCTTCTATAGAATTATAAGATAACCTGTGTCCATCTGTAGATACCGCAAAAATACAATTATCCTTAAAAACCAAAAGCATACCATTTAAATAATAACGAATATCTTGCTGAGCCATAGAAAAATAGACCATACTAAACAAACTCTTAAGATCTCTTTGTGATAGTCTTACTGATATATCCCAGGTGTCAGGACATGACATAACTGGAAATTCTTCGGAATTGATAGTCTGCAAATTAAATCTACTTTTTGATGATTCAATATAAATTTTGTTATCATGTAACTCAACGTTAATATTACTCATATCAGGTAAAGCCTTTAATATATCCAAAAACTTACGAGCAGATACTGTAGTAGAAACTTCACTCTCTCCAGAACCACAGTTTGCATACGTAGTCATCTGAACCTCAATATCAGTAGTAATGAAGGCAACCTTATTTCCTTTATCTTTGCGAATCATTAAGTTTGACAAAATTGGCATAGTATTACGCCTTTCTACTATACCTACTATATTGGATAGTGTTTTTAATAATGATTCACGAACTACATGTAAAAACTTCATAATCATCCTTTTAAAGTTTGTTCAAGCACATGAAGATTATGGTTTAAATCGGCTTGTTTAATACGAGCATCAGAAATTTTTCTAACAGCATGCAGTACAGTTGTGTGATCACGACCACCAAATAAATCACCAATCTCAGGTAAGCTCTTTTGAGTAAGTTCTTTAGATAAATACATAGCAATTTGTCGTGGTAATGCTATATTTGCTGGTCTTCTTTTAGAGTACATATCAGCTATTTTAATTTTGTAGTAATCAGCAACAGTTTTTTGTATGTTTTCCACAGTAATTTGTCCATTGGAAACTGATAATAAATCTTTCAAAGCTTCTTTACAAACATCAACGGTTAAAACATTTCTACCATGGAAACGAACATAAGCTAAAACCTTACGTAATGCTCCCTCCAATTCTCTCACATTGCTTCTTAGATGCTTGGCTATAAAAAAAGCTACTTCTTCTGGCATTGGTAAATTCTCTGATTCTGCCTTTCTTAATAAAATAGCTACCCTCATTTCTAGCTCTGGAGGCTCTATAGCTACAGTTAAACCGGAATCAAATCTAGATATTAATCTACTATCGATCCCAGACAACTCTTTAGGATATGTATCACTGGTTATTATTATTTGTTTATGTTGGGCAACCATAGCTTCAAAAGCATAAAAAAATTCTTCTTGTGTTCTGTTTTTACCAGAGAAAAATTGTATATCATCTATAAGCAATAAATCTAGAGAATGATAATATTTTTTAAACTCATCAAAAGCTTTTCTTTGATAAGCTTTAACAACATCTGAGACATACTGATCAGCATGAACATACCTAACCTTTACATCATTACTAGCACACAACATAGAATTACCAACAGCGTGTATTAAATGAGTTTTACCCAATCCTACTCCACCATATAAAAAAAGTGGATTGTATGAGACTCCAGGATTTTCAGAAACCTGTAATGAGGCTGCTCTAGCTAGTTGATTCGCCTTGCCGGTAACAAAACTATCAAAAGTTAAAACAGTATTTAATCTAGATCTTTCATATGCAACATTAGCAACTTCACTAGATAGTGATATTTCAATCTTTGGAGTAGCATGGTTATTACTATAATCTATTTTATTATTATAAGTATAATTACCAACAAACGACTTTAATAAATCAGGTTTTTTATGAATTATCCTTTCACTATTAACTGGCAACTCGAATATAACATTCACTGACTTTTTAAACCACTCTGAAGCCAGTATCTCAATTTGACTAGCAAATTTCTTTTTAACTAAATCAAGCTTAAATCTATTTGGGGCTGATATGCGCAAAATACTTTTAGAATCATCAAAAGCAACAGGAATCAGTGGCTTAATCCAAGCACTAATTTGTTGATGGGGAAGTTCCTTTTCTAAGCTAGATATAAAAGACAACCAAAAATCTTCCAT